>DASYUH010000009.1 GCA_036001465.1 Candidatus Polarisedimenticolia bacterium | reverse complement strand
CCCCGCGGCACAGGCGGCCGCCGACGCGGGCCCCTACCTCGACATGGCGGCGTCGGAGCAGAAGGCGAAGATCCGGCGCGCCCTGGCGGGGCTGTCGGCGGCCGAGAGGCGGGCGGTCGAGCTGTCGTTCTTCGACGGCCTCAGCCACGGCGAGATAGCGAAGACGCTCCAGGAGCCGCTCGGCACGGTGAAGAGCCGGATCCGGCAGGGCCTTCTCAGGCTGCGCGACGCCCTGGGCGACGAGTACGGAAGGATGGAGACGGCATGAGCTGCGAGACGCGCAGAGATCTACTTATGCTGTACGCCGCCGAGGCGCTCGATCCCGCCGAGCGCGAGCCGATCCGGGCCCACCTCGCCACCGGCTGCCCGCGCTGCGCCGGCGCGCTCGCCGAGGCCGAAGCGACCCTCGGTCACCTGCCGCTCGCCCTCGACCCCGTGGCCCCAAACCCGGAGACGCGCGCCGCCCTGATGCGCCGGGTCACCGCCCTGCCCCGCACGGATCCGCGCACCGCTCCAGCCGGCCGATCGGCCGCCGCCGTCCGGGCCGGCGCCTGGGTGCGCCCGGCCCTGGCCGCGGCCGCAGCCGTGCTCGTCACCGTCGCGGCGCTCAGCATCCCGGGGCAGCGCGCGCGCCAGGCGCTGCTCGCCCGCCTCGACGCTCAGGACCGCGAGATCGTCCGCCTGCGCGAGGCGGTGCACGACGCCGCCGAGACCGTGCGCGTCCTGCGCTCCCCCGCCGTCCGCATCGTCGCCCTGTCCGGAACGCAGTCCCAGCCGCAGGCCACCGCGCGCATCTTCTGGGACCAGTCGCGCCGGACCTGGCACTTCTACGCCGCCGACCTGCGCCAGCCCGGCCCCGGCCGAACCTATCAGCTGTGGTTCATCACCCCGGCGCAGGAGAAGATCTCCGCCGGCACGTTCGACGTCGACCCGCAGGGCGAGGCGGCCCTCGAGGTCACCATCCCGCCCGGCCTCGAGGCGGTCGCCGTCGCCGCCGTCACCGACGAGCCGGCCGGCGGTTCCCCGCAGCCGACCGGTTCGATCCACCTCGCGGGCTCGGTCGCCCGGCCGTCGTCGTAAGGGAACGGTAGCCGGAACACCCGGCGCATTCAGGGACAGGTGCGGCCCGATCGTGGGGTGCCGTCCGAGGATGAACCGAGAGATCCCTGTCCCCCCGGGCATCCGTTCTCTGCGCGAACGAGATAGTAGAAGACCAGCCCGTCGGGCGGCAGCATCGGGTCCAGGGCGCTCGTCTGTGACGTGTCGGTGGCGGCGCAGACAGCGGGCCCCACGAAGTCTGCGGGATTGGAGCTTCTGAGAACATCGTACGACACGGTCGTCGCCCCGCCCAGTGCCGGAGGGATCCAGCCGAGCGCAACTTCATCCGAGAGGACGAAGCCGCCGACCTCGGGCGGGGGGGCCCAGGTGCCGGCGTTGGCGTCGTCGCAGTCTCCGCCGACCAGGACGAATCCCGCGGGCGGGCTGCACGTCCGGATCGCCACGGCGTCGTCCCCGTGACCATCCGCATCGAGATCCTGGAAATAGGTCCTGGGTATGCACCCGCAGTAGGCGTATCCCGTCCCGCTTGACCTGAATGAACCGAACGTTCCTCCCCATATCAGCACCAGGCTGTCGGTCCAGGCGCCGCCGGCGAAATAGCGAGGGGATGGGGCCTGGGTCGTCGTCATGGCCGTCCAGGTGTCGCCCGTCGGGTCGTAGCGCCCACCGGTGTTGGTGTAGCTCGAGGTGGATAATTCTCCTCCCCAGACGATCATCTCCGAACCGGTCCAGAGGGTCACGTGGAAGGAACGCGGGGCGGGGGGGTTGGCGGCCAACATGGGACTCCACGAGTCGTTCACCGGATCGTAGCGAGCGCCATCGTTGAAGTACGTGAGCCCGAAATTCCCTGCCCAGACCACCATCCGGCTGCCGGTCCACACTGCCGAGTGGGATCTCCGGGGCGACGGAGCATTGATCAAGGACGTCGGAGTCCATTTATCCGTCACCGGATCGTATCGGCCTCCTGAGGTATCGCCACCGCCCCAGATGACCATCCTGCTCCCCGTCCATACGGCGGAGTGTCCGACCCGCGGAGACGGCGCGTCCACAGTCGAGGTCGGGAGCCAGATGTTCGTCGCTGGATCGTAGCGCCCGCCCGTGTTGAATTGACCCGCGGCGGTGCTTCCTCCCCAGATCACCATCTGGCTGCCGGTCCAGATGGCGGTGGCCCCGCCCCGCGGAGCGGGGGCGTCGACGAGTGACGTGGACAGCCACGTGTCGCCCACGGGATCGTATCGGCCACCGGAGTTGACGGGATTATTGTTCGACGATCCTCCCCACACGATCATCTGATTCCCCGTCCACGCGACCTGATGACCCGCACGTGCTGCAGGCGCCCCCGACAGGGCCGTCGGCTCCCACGTGTCGGTTGCGGGGTCGTAGCGACCACCTGTACCTTGGTCCCCGTTGATACCTCCCCTTGCTAACGAGCCGCCCCAGATCACCATGCGGCTGCCGGTCCAGATCGCGGAGTGGGCGTGTCGTGGAGTCGGGATGTTTTCTGTCGACGTCGGCGTCCAGGCATCGAACGCCGGGTCATATCGCCCCCCCGTGTTGAACGACGAGCCGTTCGTGCTCGAGCCACCCCCCCACACGATCATCAAGCCGCCCGTCCAGACGGCCGTCTGGGACGTGCGACCGGTCGGGGCGTTCGTCAGCGAAAGAGGGGACCAGCTGTCCGACGCCGGATCGTAGCGGCCGCCCGTGTTGAGCGAACTCCCGCCCCACACGATCATCTCCTTGCCGGTCCAGACTGCCGAGTGATCGGAACGGGCGGCGGGAGGATTCTGTCCTTGCATCGCGGTCCACTGGTCGAGGACAGGGTCGTAGCTGGCCCCGGTGTTCGTGACCCCCGAGGCGGTTCTTCCGCCCCACACAATCATTCGTGTCCCCGTCCAGACGGCCGTATGGTCGGTCCGGGCGTCGGGAGCGCCGGCCAGCGACGTGGGTAACCAGGCGTTGCCGACCGGATCGTAGCGGCCGCCCGTGTTGATGAGAGGATTGAAATGATCTCCTCCCCACACCACCATGCGGTCGCCGGTCCAAACGGCCGAGTGCCCAAATCGCGCCTCAGGCGCGTTCGTCGGCGATATCTCGGACCATGTATTGTTCGCCGGATCGTAGGCTCCTCCCGTGTTCGTGGGGACCGTGGTGGCGCCGCCCCAGACGAGCATGCGGGTCCCCGTCCAGACAGCTGTCGGGAAGTTGCGCGCGGGCGGCGCGCCGGAGATCGCGATAGGAGTCCAGGTGTCGGTCTGCGGATCGTAGCGGCCCCCGGTGCCGAGTGCTCCGTGATTGTTGCCGCCCCAGATCAACATGTGAGTGCCTGACCACACCGCCGCGTGGTTCGAGCGCGCCTGCGGGACGTCCACCAGCGAAGTCGGCAGCCAGGTATCGGTGACCGGGTCGTATCGGCCACCGGTATCGACATATTCGCGCGCGATGTCCCATCCGCCCCAGACGATCATCAGGCTGCCCGTCCATACCGCCGTGAACTCTTGCCGGCCGTCCGGGGCCATGAGAGCCGGGAATGTGTCCCACGTATCCAGGGCGCATTCGGAGCCGCTGACGGTTGCGACCTCTTCACGGCCCGTCGCAACCGTCCGCGTGGCGACCTCGTCCAGCCCCGGGGCGACCCGGCCCCACCACTCATCCCAGGTCTGCTTCGCCACGAAGTACGAGGCGATTTCCAATTCATCCTGCCACCGCGCGAGGGGGACGTGGACCCAGAACCCCTCGTCAGTCTCCTGGACAGAGCCGGGAACGCCCGGCGTCGCGGGAAGCGCCGAGTCCCACCGGGCGAATTCTTCCGGCGCCAGGGGCCGTGTGTCCGGCTCCCCGGAGGCGCCGGACTGCGGCTCCCGCATGGTTCCGGCTTTGCCGGCTTCCCCGCCGGCCTGCCGTCGCAGGCGGGCGACCGAGCGCCCGGCCCAGTCCTCGCGCGCATCGAGGGATCCATCGATCAGGTGCGCGCGGAGATCCTCGATCGCCCGGCGCTCCTGGGCATGGATGACCTGGTC
>DASYUH010000008.1 GCA_036001465.1 Candidatus Polarisedimenticolia bacterium | reverse complement strand
TCAGTGGAAAGGGTAGTTCTCGTCGTCCCGCATCACGCGGAAACGGCGGCGCCGCAGGCGCCATACGATGCCGTTCCAGAAATCCTTCAGCCTCCAGACGCGCTTCAGGTAGAGATAGCCGAAGAGCATCCCGCCCAGGTGCGTGATGTAGGCCACCCCGTCTTGCAGGCTTAGCAATGAGAACATCTGGATCCCGGTGCAAAGCAGGACGAAACTAATCGCCCGCATCGGGAAAATGAACCAGAAGAGGATTTGGCGATTGGGAAACATCAGGCCGTAGGCCAGCATCACCCCGTAGATGGCACCGGATGCGCCGATTGTCAGGCTCCCCGGAGCGAACGGAAAATTGAACAGGCACGTGGTGATCCCCGCGCCGATGCCGCAGATGAAGTAGTACTTCAAGAACAGCCGCGTCCCCCAGCCCTTCTCGACCTCCGTGCCGAACATCCAGAGCATGAGCATGTTCAGGAGCAGGTGCCCGAGCCAGCCCGTCGTGTGCAGGAACATGTAGGTGAAGAGCTGCCAGAGGAACCAGCTCTTCATGACCGCTACTGGGCTCAGGCCGAACAACGGCTCCAGGACTACTCCCTGGAACTGCGCCAGGACCTGGAGGGCGAAGACGCTGACGTTGGCGATCAGGAGCGCCTTGACGCCGGGGGTGATCCGCCCGCCGAGGCCGACCTGCGGGCTGTACGGCGTGCGGTAGTAGGCCATCCTCGGAAGGTAGCACACGGTCCGGGGAACTGCAACCTGGGAGCGCGTGCCGCGCGTGCCCGGCACGCCCGCAGCGCGGCCTCTTACTCCTCGCGGAGCTCGGCGTTCCAGTAGGCGATGTCGAGGAAGTTCTTCCAGGCCTCGTACTGGCCGGTGGTGAAGGAAATCTTGACCAGCGGGTGCCAGCGCGGCTTCACGGCCGAGCGGACGAGGTGCATGCCGGCCTCTTCGGGTAGCAGACCGCCCTTCCTGGAATTGCATTTGATGCAGCAGCAGACGACGTTTTCCCAGGTGGACCTGCCGCCGCGCGACAGGGGGACGACGTGGTCGAGATTCAGGTCGCGCGTCTGGAACTTGTGGCCGCAGTACTGGCAGCGGTTGCGGTCGCGGTAGAAGATGTTCTTGCGGGTGAACCGCACCTCGTGCCGCGGCAGGCGGTCGAAATCCACCAGCAGGACCACGCGCGGGATGCGGATGCGCAGCGTCGGCGTGACGATCGAGTCTTCGTGCGACTGGGGCGGGATGTCGACCCAGTCCTCCCAGTCGTAGGTCGTGTAGTCGGGGGCGACCGCCCGCACATGCCCCTTGTACAGCAGGCAGAACGCCTTGCGGACGCTCGTCACCTGGATGGCCTGGAACAGGCGGTTCAGGACGAGAACGTTGGTATCAATCATGGCCAGGCATCGGGCCGCGGGGCCTGCAGCCTCCCCGCGACACGGAAAAAAATATGATCGTCTCAGCCCTTTGTCAAGGTGCGACGCCCGTTCCGCTCCGGGCTGTACGTCGTGATCAGGCGCTTCTTCTCGGCGTGGCGCTCGAGCGCCAGCCGCACCAGGCGGTCGACGAGGGCCGGAAACGACAGGCCGCTGGCCTCCCAGAGCTTCGGGTACATGCTGATCGGCGTGAAACCCGGGATGGTGTTCACCTCGTTCACGAAGATCGCTTCCGTCGTGCGATCAAGGAAGAAGTCGACGCGCGCCATGCCGCACAGATCCAGGGCCCGGAAGGCCCTGACCGCCAGGTCGCGGATCCTCGAGGTCTGCTCCGCGCCCAGCGGGGCCGGGATCAGGAGGCGCGAGTCCGTGTCGATGTACTTCGCCCGGTAGTCGTAGAACTCGTTCGCCGGGACGATTTCACCCGGCACCGACGCCTCGGGCCTGTCGTTGCCGAGGACGCTGCACTCGATCTCGCGCGCGTCGATGGCCCGCTCGACGATCACCTTGCGGTCGTAGCGGGCCGCCAGGCCGATCGCGTCCGCCAGGCCCCGGACGTCCCTGGCCTTGCTGACGCCGACGCTGCTGCCGCCATTCGCCGGTTTCACGAAGCAGGGATAGCCGAAGGCGCTCTCGACCGTGCGGATGAAGCGCTCGCGATCCGTCCTCAGATCGGAGCTCCTGATGACGCGGTGGTCGACGATCGGGAGCCCCGCCTGGGCGAAGGCGACCTTCATCAGCGCCTTGTCCATGCCGAGAGCCGATCCGAGGACGCCGGCGCCCACGTAGGGGAGCCCGGCGAGCTCCAGGAGCCCCTGGAGGGAGCCGTCCTCGCCGCCGGTGCCGTGCACCACGGGAAAGACCACGTCGAGCCGTCCGCGCAGGCCCTCCCCCGCGGCTCCGCGGGCGGAGCGGCCACCCGCCTTCAAGGCCGACCTGCCGCGGGCGGCCGGCAGGGCACGCGCCTCGGCGCCGTCCCGCAGCCGGACCAGGCCGCGCACCGAAGGATCGGGCGGCAGCGCGCAGTGCGCCTTCCCGATGACCCAGCGTCCCTGCCTGGTGATGCCGATCGGCACCACGTCGTAGCGAGCGGGGTCCAGGGCCTGCATGATGGCGCGCGCCGAGATCAGCGACACTTCGTGCTCGACCGATCGCCCGCCGTACACGACCCCCACCCGCACGCGCGGCCCGCGCCGCGCCGTCGAGACGCTCCTTACCGGCGGGGCTCGCCGCCCCGATCGTCCGCTGGCCGCCCGCTTCGCCGTCATGCCTCTCCCCCGCGCGCCGCCACCCAGGCCGGCTCGGGCTCAGGCAAGGGGGTCGAGCCGGAGCCACGCCGGCAGGCACGGAGCTCCTCCCGGACCCGCTCCTCGAGCCGGCCCGCCTGGGCGCCGTCGATCGCCGACATGAAGACCGCCTGCGGATGCTCCCCCCGCAGCCGGTCGAGGACGCCCTGCGGCGCCAGGTCGATCTTGTTGTAGACCAGGAGGACGGGATACGACGAGAGCCCGAGGTCGTCGAGCGTCTCGCGCGTGCTCTTCATCTGGTCCTCCAGGGCGGAGGAGGCGGAATCGATCACGTGAACCAGCAGGTCGGCCTCCGCCGCCTCCTCGAGCGTGCTCCTGAACGAGGCCACCAGGTGGTGCGGCAGCTTGCGGATGAACCCGACTGTGTCGGTGACCAGGAACGGCGGTCGCCCGCCACGCTCGCAGCGCCTGACCAGGGGATCGAGAGTCACGAACAGACGGTCCTCCACCCGCGCGCCGCCGCCGGTCAGCAGGTTCATGACGGTCGACTTGCCGGCGTTCGTATAGCCGACCAGGGCGGCACGCGGCAGCTCCAGGCGTCGCTTGCGGCGCTCGCCGCGCTCCTTCTCGATATCCTTCAGGTCGGACGCCAGGCGCGCGATCCGGCGCCGGATCAGCCGGCGGTCGGTCTCGAGCTGCGTCTCCCCCACTCCCCGCTGACCGATGCCGCCGGCCTGCCGCGACAGGTGGGTCCAATGCCGCGTCAGGCGGGGCAGCAGGTAGCGCAGCTGCGCCAGCTCGACTTGGGTGCGGGCCTCCCGCGTGCGCGCCCGGCGGGCGAAAATGTCCAGGATGAGCCCGGATCGGTCCAGCACCTTGACGGGGATCTCGTTTTCGAGGTTCTTGATCTGCGCCGGCGACAGGTCCTCGTCGAATATCAGCAGGTCGGCGGCCTGCTCCCGGGCCAGGGCGGCCAGCTCCTCGACCTTCCCCCGCCGCACCAGGGTGGCCGCGTGGAGCGGCCCCCGGTCCTGCACCACCGTCCCGACGACCTGGGCCCCCGCCGACCCGGCCAGCAGACCGAGCTCCTGCAGGTGCTCATCCACCTCGGCCCGCTCCCGGCGATGACGGCAGATTCCGGCGAGAATGGCCCTTTCGAGACGATTCACCAGGCGATCTTAATCTCGGCAGGGGGGATCGTCAATCGGAGCGCGGCCGGATCGGGGCCCGGGAGCCCGTCCGTCAGCGGGAGGCGGGACGGGAGTCGCCGTCCTTGAGCAGGGACTCGACGAGCGCATCGTAGTTGGACGGCAGCGATGTGCCGGCGTAGCGGATGATGCCGTCCTTGCCGACCAGGAAATTCTGGGGGATGTAGGAGACCCTGTAGCGGTCCTGGACCGTGCCCCCCTCGTCCCACAGGACGGGATAGTTGACCTTGAGATCGCGCGCCACCCCCCGCACGACATCGGGCGTCTGGTTCATCTCGACCACGATCCCCAGGACCTGGAACCCGCGGTCCCGGTACTTGGCGTACGTCTCCCTGATGTGGGGGATCTCCTGCAGGCACGGTGCGCACCAGGTGGCCCAGAAGACCACGTGCACCACGCGCTGGCCGCGCATCTCCTTGAGGCTGAACTTCTGCCCGTTCAGGTCCTTCAGGACGAAATCGTGCGCCACGCTGCCGACCTTGTGTCCGGGAGAGGGTGGTATCGCCGGGATCTTCTGGGCCCGGGCCGTCCCGGGCGCCAGGAGGAGGAGCGATGGCAGGACGAGTGCCGGAAGCAGGAGCGCGCGGGTCGACCGGGCGACAGCCCGTCTGGCGGGGGACGCTGGAGGTGTCGTCACAGGATGCGATCGATCTTCTCGACCAGCTTCTCCCTGGGGACGAAGCCCAGGAGCTGGTCGAGGACCTTCCCCCCCTTGAAGAACAGGACCGTCGGGACCGACATGATGCCGTATTTCACGGCCGTCGCCTGGGCCCGGTCGATGTCGAGATGGGCGACCTTCAGGCGGCTGGAGTACTCGCCGGCGATCGACTCGACGACGGGGGCGAGCCGTTTACACGGCGCGCACCACTCCGCCGAGAAATCGAGGAGCACCGGCAGGGATGAGAGCAACACCTCGCTCTCGAAGTTGGTATCGTCGACTTCGACCGCGCCTTTCATGGGCAGCACCTTCCCCGCCGACGAAAGCCGGGCCTCCATGGGCTTGTGGCGGAAGCACTGATTATAGCATTCATCCGGCGAGTTGAAATGTGGTGGCGATCTCCCCGACCCTCAGGTTCCGGTGGTTGCGCACTTCCCCCACGAACCGTCCGCCGAGCTCGGCCGCGTCCCCTGCGGCGAGAGCCCCGAGCTGGGACAGCGCCTCGAGGGCCGCGCTGAACCGGGCCCGCTGCCCGTCGCCGTCGGCGATCTTGAGGGCGATCCCGATGTCCTGCCCCTTCCGCTCGAAGGCCAGGCCGTACATCCCCTCCGCCCCGATCTTGGCGATCAGGCCTCCGCGGCCCCGCCGCATCAGCTCGGTGCACAGGCGATCGGTGCCGGCGATCATCTCCGGGTGGCGCCGCATCGCCCCCACGGCGCGGGGCAGGGCGGCGTCCGGGGCCCCTCTCCTGCCCGCCCCCGCCACCAGCCGGGCGTAGAGCAGCGCCAGGCTGCCGAGCGCCATGCTGAATGTCGGGGCGGAGCAGCCGTCGATGGCGATCGCCGCCGTTCCCGGACGCAGGCCTGCAAGCGCCTCGAGCCGAGCCCGGATGCGCTCCTGGACCGGGTGCCCGGGATCGAGATACGTGGCCACCGGAGCGCCCAGGTGGACCGCCAGCGCCAGCATGCCGGCATGCTTCCCGGAACAGTTGTTGTGCAGCACCGAGGGCTCCTGGCCCAGCCGGCGCAACGCGAGTGCCGCCGGCCTGTGGGTCGGCGCGTGGGAGCCGCATAGGAGCGCCGTCTCGTCCAGTCCGACCTTCCTCAGGATCGAGCGGACGGCCTCGACGTGGACTGGCTCCCCTCCGTGCGAGCCGATCATCACGGCGATTTCGGGTTCGCTGAAGCCGAAACGCTCCGCCCCGCCGGCGTCGAGCAGCGGCAGGACCTGCACCGGCTTGGCCGTCGAGCGGAGCACGACCTGGATCGCGGGATCGCCGGCCGAGGCGATGGCCCGGCCCTCCGCGTCGACCACCGCGATCGCCCCGAAGTGGAGCGATTCCACGGTCCCGCCGCGGCGCACCTCGACCAGCGGGACATAGCCATGTCCCGGCTCTCCGGCAACTTTCGACGAACCCGGCATCCCAATCTCCCCAGAGCGAGGTTCATTCTAGGGCATCTGAACCGGCAAGGTGCGTGGAGTCGCTGGCCGCCGACCGCTGGTTGCCGGTGCAGAGGCCCGTGTAATACCATGCGCCCGCCTCGCAGCCCCGCGACTCCGAAGCCCGGGGGCCGCGGTCCAGGGAGCCCGTTGACCCGTACGCGATCGAGTCCCGCCCGAGCGGGAACATTGCTGCCGCGCGAGCCGTGGCGCCGCAACCAGGTGGCGGTGAACGTCGCCGCCGCGATGGTCTTTCTCGGCTTCACGCTGGTCACGCCCTTCCTGCCGTTCTACATCGAGACCCTCGGCATCCACGGCGTCCGGCAGGTCGCCCTCTGGTCCGGCGTGATGCTGACGGTGACGCCGCTCCTCGCGGCGATCCTCGGGCCACTGTGGGCCCGCCTGGCGGTCCGCGTCGGGATGAAGATCATGGTGCAGCGAATCCTCCTGGTGATCGCGATCCACTGGGGACTCATGTACTTCGTGACGAACGTCTGGCAGATGCTCGGGCTGCGAATCTTCCTGGGGCTGTTCTCGGGCTTCGGCACCATGTCGGTGGCGCTCGTGACGCACGGCTGCCCGGGGGACCGGATCGGCCGGGCGGTCGGGCTCCTGCAGGCCACCCAGATCGTCAGCACCGCCGTCGGGCCGCTCGTCGGCGGGGTCCTGGCGGACACCATCGGCATCCAGCGCGCCTTCCTGATCACCTGCGTCCTCTGCTCGACCGCGTTCCTGTTCGTCCTGGCGCTCTATCGCGACACCGGCCCGGAGACCGACCCGGCGGAGCCGGAGACCATCGTCGTCCAGCAGGAGGGGCCGGTCTCGGCCGGCGTGCGCGCCGTCGTGTCCGGGGCGCCGGCCGTCGCGGCGGCCTCCCCCGCCCCGCTGGGGTTCCGCCGCATCCTGGCGCTGCCGTTGTTCCTGCATCTGCTGCCGCAGCTCTTCCTCATCAACCTGGTCGACCGGTCGCTGTTCCTGGTCGTGCCCCTCTTCGTGCCGGCCCTGGAAGGCGGACGGGAGGGGGCCGAGGCGCTCACGGGCATCGTCGTCTCGGCCGGGGCCCTCGCCAGCGCCGCGTCCGCCTACGCCCTGGGCCGCAAGGCCGGCAAGGCCGCACCGGCCGGCCTGCTGCGCCTCAGCCTGGGGGCGGCGTCCCTGCTGATCGTGCCGATGGCGTTCTGCCGCTCGATCGTCTCGTTCGCCATCCTGCGCGTCCTGCTCGGGCTGGCGGTCGGCGGAGCCATGACCCTGGGATACACGCTCGGCGGCAGCCTCATCCCGCGCGCCTCGCGCGCCCTGGGATACGGCGTCCTGTCGAGCACGGCGATGCTCGGCGGGGCCCTCGGGCCTATCCTGTGCGGGGCCCTGACGGCGATCGACCTGAGAGCGACGCTCCTGATCGGCGGCTGCATCTACTTCGCCTTGACGCTGCACGCCGGCGTGCTGGCGCGGCGCAGCGGCGCCGCCCGCTTCGCCACGGCCCCGACGGGGAGACACCCATGACCAGCCGCAGGAGGCGGACGAGGGGACGCGGCGGCCTGCGGGCGGGGGCCAGGGCCGCGAAACCGCGCGGGAAGCCGGGCGGGATCACCGCGACCAGGCTCCCCAACGGCCTGACGGTCATCCTGCGCGAGATGCGCCAGGCGCCGGTCGTCTCGGTCTGGTGCTGGTACCGCGTCGGCTCGCGCGACGAACGGCCCGGGATCACCGGCATCTCCCACTGGGTCGAGCACATGAACTTCAAGGGAACGAGGACGATCCCCAAGAAGGACATCACCCGCCTGATCGAGCTGGCGGGCGGCACCTGGAACGGATACACCTGGCTCGACGTCACGACCTATCTCGAGACGGTCCAGAGCGACTCCCTGGAGGCGATGCTGCGACTCGAGGCGTCCCGCATGACCGAGTGCCTGTACTCGAAGACCGAGGTCGATCGCGAGCGCACCGTGGTGATCTCCGAGCTGCAGGGGGGGGAGAACGACCCGCGCTCCTTTCTCGAGAAAGAGATCTCGGGGACCGCCCTGCAGGCGCATCCCTACCGCTGGCCGACGATCGGCTACCTGTCGGACCTGCAGGCGATCACGCGCGACGACCTGTACGCGCATTACCGCCGGTACTATGTGCCCAACAACGCCATCCTCGTGGTCGCCGGCGACTTCGCAACGCCTGAGGCTCTGCGTCTGGTGCGGCGCCTTTTCGGACGCCTGCCGCGCGGGGCCGATCTCCCGGCGGTCCGGACCGTCGAGCCGCGGCAGGAGGGGGAGCGCCGGCTGACCCTTCGCCGCCCCTCCGGCGCCGCTTATCTGGACGTCGCGTTCCACGCCCCGGCCGTGACCGACCCGGACTTCGCCGTGATGCTGGCCCTCGACGGCATCCTCGCGGGCGGCCCGACGGTGAACCCCTGGGCGGGGCACGGCGGCCGCGGGTCGAGCAAGTCGTCGCGCCTGTATCGCGCCCTCATCGAAGGGAACCTGGCGAGCGACGTCTCGACTTCGGTCCTGCCGACGCGCCATCCTTATCTTTACCGGATCGCGGCGACGGCGAAGGAGGGGGTCGATCCCGGGCGGATCGAGGCGGCCCTCTCGGCCGAGATCGATCGCCTGTCGAAGGGAGACATCCCCGCCCGCGACCTGGAGCGGGCCGTCAACCAGTTCCAGGCGCGCTACGCGCTCGAGTCGGAAAGCGCCACCGACGCGGCCCACCAGCTCGGCTTCTTCGAGACCGTGGCCAGCCATACGATCTTCCTGGACCTGCCGCGCCGGGTCGCCGCCGTCCGCGTCGAGGACGTCGCCCGGCTGGCCCGCGCCCGGCTGCGGGCCGACGGGCGGACCGTGGGAATCCTCCTGCCGGCCGGCCCTTCGGAGGTTCCGGCGGCCGGCCCGTCCCGGGGACCGCGCGGATGAGCGCCGAGACGTCGCGCGCCGCCCTCTCGAACGGCCTCGTCGTCGTCGCACGCCAGAACCCCGCCGCGAAGTCGATCGCCATCCGGCTGGTCCTGGAAGCCGGCGCCGCCTTCGATCCTCCGGGCAGGGAGGGGACGGCGGCCCTGGCGGGGGACCTGGTCGATCGCGGCGCCGGGTCGCTCACCGCCGAGCAGATCGCCGACTACTTCGACTACCTCGGGGTCGCCTTCGAGTGCGGCGCACGGCGCGACACGCTCGAGGTCGAGATCCGCCTGCTGGCGCAGCACCTGCCCGGCGTCCTCGAGCGCCTGCGCATCCTGATCGCCGAGCCGACCTTTCCCGAGGAGGAGCTGCGGCGCGAGAAGGGACAGGTCCTGACCTCGATCGCCGAGCGCGACCAGGACACCGCGGCCGTGGCGGAGATGGCCCTGGCCGAGGCGCTCTTCCCCGAAGGGCACCCCTACAGAAGCCCGCGCCTCGGGACGCGCGCCAGCATCGAGAGCATCGAGCGTCGCGACCTGGCCGCCTTCCACCGCGCCCGGATCGGCCCCGGGGGTTCCGTCCTGAGCCTCGTGGGGGACCTCGATCCGCGCCGGGCCATGGATCTGGTCGCCGGACTGTTCGGCTCCTGGGCGGGGGCCAGGGTGGTGCGCGCCGCCATCCCGGACCCGCCCGCGCGGACGCGCGAGATCGTCGTGTCGCGCC
This sequence comes from Candidatus Polarisedimenticolia bacterium, assembly GCA_036001465.1. Taxonomy (NCBI): domain Bacteria; kingdom Pseudomonadati; phylum Acidobacteriota; class Candidatus Polarisedimenticolia; species Candidatus Polarisedimenticolia bacterium. Next base: position 44,995 of record DASYUH010000008.1, on the reverse strand, counting down.
CGATCGAGGGGAAGACGCAGGCCGATATCGGCCTCGGCTTCCCGGGAATCAGGCGCCTGTCGCCCGACCTGCCGGCGGTCCTGGTGCTGAACAACATCCTGGGCGAGTTCGCCCTCGGCGGCCGCCTCGGGAACGCGATCCGCGATCGGGCCGGCCTCGCCTACTATGTCTATTCCCGCTTCACCGCGGGGATCGGGGCGGGCCCGCTCGCGGTCCGGGCCGGCGTGGCGCCCCAGGGCATCAGAAAGGCGATCGATCTGATGCGCAAGACGATCGGGCGGCTGCGGCGCCGCGGAGTGACCGCGGCGGAGATGAAGGACTCGCAGAGCGCCCTCGCCGCCTCGATTCCGCGCCGCATGGAGACCAACCCCGAGTCGGCGTCGGTCCTCGCCGACGCCGAGTTCTTCGGCCAGGGGATCGACTATCCCGAGAGACTCCCCCGCCTCATACGCGAGGTGACCAGAGCGCAGGTGGAGGACGCGGCGGAACGGTACCTGACGCTCGGCCGCCATGTCCTCGTCGTGTCGGGCCCGAAGTTCGACAAGGAGACCCTATGAGGCCAAGGACAGCGAACGCGGTGATTCCCTTCGTCCTGCTCGCCGCCGCGACGACAGTCGGGGGGGCGCGCGCCGAGGCGCCGGCCGGGGCGGCTCCCGCCGCGGCCCGTGCGGGCGTGACCGACGCCGCGAGGCCCCCCGAGACCTACGACGTCATCCTGCGCGGAGGACGGATCGTGGACGGCTCCGGCAACCCCTGGTTCACGGGGGACCTGGCGATTCGAGGCGATCGGATTGCCGCCGTCGGCGGCCTCGGAAAGGCCCGGGCGCGCCGCACGATCGACGCGCGCGGGCTGGTCGTGGCGCCCGGGTTCATCGACCTCCTCGGCCAGTCCGAGATCACCGTCCTGGTCGACCCGCACGTGCGGAGCAAGATCACCCAGGGGATCACGACCGAGCTGACCGGCGAGGGGGGCTCGGTGGCGCCGCAGACCGCGTTCACCATCGAGGACATGATGCCGGGCATCGCCGAGTACGGGCTCACCATCGACTGGCGCGACTTCGACGGCTACTTCAGGCGCCTGAAGACCAAGGGATCCTCGATCAACTTTGCCCACCTCGTCGGGGCCACCCAGGTCCGCCAGGCGGTGATCAAGAGCGACAACCGGCTGCCGAACGCCGAGGAGCTCGAAGCCATGAAGCGCCACGTGGCGCGCGCCATGGAGGCCGGCGCCTTCGGCCTGTCCAGCTCCCTGATCTACCCGCCGGCCAGCTTCTCCGACACGCACGAGCTGGTCGAGATGGCGAAGGTCGCCGCGAAGTACGGCGGCATCTACGCCTCCCACATCCGGAACGAAGCGGAGGAGATCATCCCCGCCCTGAAGGAGGCCGAGACCATCGGCGAGCAGGCCTCGATCCCGGTCGAGGTCTGGCACCTCAAGGCGGCCGGCCGGCAGAACTGGGGGCGGATGAAGGAGATCATCGCCGAAATCGAATCGGCCCGCGCGCGCGGCATCGACATCACCGCCGACATCTATCCCTATCCCGCGGCGGCCACCGGCCTCGCCGCCAGCCTGCCGCCGACGGCGTCGGAGGGAGGCGTCGCCAGGCTCGTGGCCCGACTCAAGGACCCGGCCGAGCGCGACCGCATCCGCAAGGAGATCGAAAACCCCGCGGGCGGATGGGAGAGCCTGTTCCACAACGTCGGCGGTCCCGAAGGCGTCCTGGTCGTCGGCGTCAGCACCCAGGCCAACAAGAAGTACCAGGGGAAGCGCCTCTCCGAGATCGCCCGCATGCGCGGGGTCGATCCCTTCGAGGCGATGTTCGACCTCCTGGTCGAGGAGAACGGAGCGGTCAGCTGCGTCTATTTCGCGATGTCGGAGGAGGACGTGCGCACGGCCATGGCGACGCCCTGGGTGGCCTTCAACTGCGACGCCGGCGGCGTGTCGCCGGAGGGGGTCCTCGGATTGTCCTCGACCCATCCGCGCGCCTACGGGACCTTTCCGCGAATCCTCGGCCGCTACGTCCGCGAGGACAAGGTCCTGCGCCTGGAGGATGCGGTGCGCAAGATGACGTCGCTCGCGGCCCAGAAACTCGGCCTGCGCGACCGCGGCCTGCTGCGTCCGGGGATGTTCGCCGACATCACCGTGTTCGACCCGGACAAGGTCATCGACCTCGCGACCTTCGACGCCGCGCACCAGTACTCCGCGGGGATCGTCCACGTCTTCGTCAACGGCGCGCCGGTCGTCGACCAGGGGAAGATCACCGACCGCCTGCCCGGCCGCATCCTGCGCGGCCCCGGATACCGGCCGGCGGCGGATCGAGGCTAGCGAATTCCTGAGGGATTCAGGTAGACCTCGCCGCCCTTCATGACGAAGCGGACGCGGCGGACGGCGGAAATGTCGGCCAGCGGGTTCCCCTCGACGGCGATGAGGTCGGCGAGCTTACCCGGCTCGACGGCGCCGATGCGGTCCTGCCAGCCGAGCAGATCGGCGTCCACGATGGTGGCGGCCTGGATCGCCTTGAGCGCCGGCATGCCGGCTTCGACCATCAGCACGAGCTCGCGGGCGGCGTCCCCCGGCGGGAAGTCGCCGGCATCGCTCCCGGAGGCGATCTTCAGCTTCATCCTCAGGGCGCGCTGGAACGTGTCGCGGTGGCCGTCCACGACCTTCTTCCAGGCGGGGGTCGGCGTCTCGTCGTAGGACGTCTGGTAGGCGGTCAGGGTCGGGCAGTAGTAGACCCCCTTGTCGAGCATCATCTTGAGTGTCGTGTCGTCGAGGAACAGGCCGTGCTCGACGGATCGCACTCCCGCGCGGACGGCGGCGCGAGTCGCCTCGTCGCCGTAGCAGTGGGCCGACACCGGGCGGTGCCGGCGGGAGGCCTCGTCGACCAATGCGTCCATCTCCTCCTGGGTCATGGTGACGCGCAGGTCGATGATCTCGCCGGTCGGCTGGAACTTGCGGTAGTCGGCGTAGAACTTGATCCAGTCTGCGCCCCCCTCGATCTGCTCGCGCACCGCCTTTCGGATCTCCCACGGGCCGTCGGCGATCTGCACCCCCTTCGGCACCGCGACGCCCGGGGCATAGCCGAGCAGGGCGTAGTTCCCGGTGGTCGAGATGGCGCGGGTCGCCACCTGCATCCTGGGTCCCGGCGTGATCCCGTCGGTGATCGCATCGCGCAGGGCGGCGTCGCCGAACATCGCCCCTTCGGTCTCGAGGTCGCGGATGGCGGTGAACCCGGCCAGGAGCAGCGCCCGCGCCGAGTTGGCCGCCTGCAGGGTGCGGCGCGGGAGCGACTGCTTCAGGAGCTGCACGTCGTAATCGCCGGGCTGCAGGAAAGTGTGGGTGTGCGCGTCGATCAGGCCGGGCAGGACGGTGTACGCCGACAGGTCGTGGACGACGGCGCCGTCCGGGGCCTTCGCGGAGGCGTCCAGGACGCGCTCGATCCGATCCCCGACGACGACCACCTGGGCCCCCTCCTTGAGGGCCCCGGTGCGCACGTCGAGGAGGCGGCCGCAGCGGATCACCATCGTCCGCAAGGGGGCGGCCGGCGCGGGGGGCGGGGCGGCGGAGGCCGGGCTCGACGCGGACGCGGCGAGAAGGAGTACGCCGAGCACGAGTGTCGCACCGAGGGCGTTCCTCATGGCAACCTCCGGCCTGCTAAGCCGTCCGTCTTTGGGTGACGTGCAGCGCATAAAAGGACATCGCGAGAAGGATCAGGATCGGGACGATCAGGCTCCACGGGTGCGGGCAGCCCCACCAGGTCGCGAACGCGGCGACCGCGGCGATCGGCGCGAGGAAGTTCAGCTGCTTCGGCATCGGCGTCACGCCGTCTCCCATCCTGCTGTGGCGGTAGCCGTAGAGCGTGTAGATCGCCATGCCGATCGCCAGCCAGCCGGCGAAGCGCCACCAGGTGAGGGCCGGGAGGCCGGCCATCAGCCAGACACAGGAACCGATCCCGGCCAGTGCGAACTCCGTCTTGACGAGCTCGGGTATCTTGCGGCGGCGTATCCACGCGGTCAGCCCGATGACCGAGAAGACCGCACCGGTCACCGCCAGCAGCAGCACTACCGTGTACTCGGCGCGCTTGCTCCAGTCGGCGTGCAGGATCTCACCTGGCAGGTAATAGACGATGACGAGCCAGATCGGCAGGAGGGGGATCCACGGCGTCTTGAACGGCCGGTGGCGGTGCGGATCGGTGTGCCGCAGGATCATGACGCCCAGGCAGACCAGGACGAAGGCGAAGAGCGTGCCGATGTTGGTCAGCTCGACGATCTTGTCGAGCGGCGAGATCAGCGCGAAGAAGGCCACGAACACCCCGGTCCAGATCGTCGTGACGTGCGGCGTGCGGTAGCGCGGGTGGATGGCGGCGAACCTCTTCGGCAGCAGGCCGTCGCGCGACATCGAGAAGAAGATGCGCGGCTGGCCGTACTGGAAGATCAGGAGCACCGCCGTCATCGCCACCACCGCGCCGAAGGACACCACTCCCGCGGCCCAGTCGAGCTTGATGAAGGCCAGCGCCTTCGGCAGCGGGTCGGCGACCCCCAGGTCCTGCCACGGAATGATGCCGACCAGGACGGCGGCCACCGCCACGTAGATGACCGTGCAGATGAACAGCGACCCGATGATGCCGATCGGGATGTCGCGCTTCGGGTTGCGCGTCTCCTCCGCGGCGGTCGAGACGGCGTCGAATCCTATGTAGGCGAAAAAGATCAGCGCCGCCCCGGCCTGCACCCCCAGCCAGCCGTTCGGCATGAACGGCGTGAAGTGCTCCGGCTTCACGTACTTGAACCCGACCCAGACGAACATCAGGAGGATCACCAGCTTGATCCCGACCATGACGTTGTTGAAGACGGCGCTCTCTTTCACGCCGATGACCAGGACCCAGGTGATCAGGGCGACGATCGCCACCGCCGCGATGTTCATGACGACCGGTATGCCGAATATCCTCGGCGCCGCGGCGATGATCTCGGGCGTCCGCGTCGCCGTCTCGTAGTCGATGGTCAGCCACTCGGGGATGCGCAGGCCGAAGGCATGCTGCAGGACGTCGTTGAAATGCTTCGCCCACGAGATGGCCACCGCGATGTTCCCGACGGCGTACTCGATGATCAGGTCCCAGCCGATGATCCAGGCGATCATCTCGCCGAGCGTGGCGTAGGCGTAGGTGTAGGCGCTGCCGGAGATCGGGATCATCGCCGCGAACTCGGCGTAGCAGAGCGCCGAGAAGATGCACGCCACGGCCGTCAGGACGAACGATACGATGATCGCCGGCCCGGCCCCGGGACGGTCGGCGTTCCCCGCCGTCGCCGTGCCGATGGCGGCGAAGATCCCGGTGCCGATGACGGCGCCGATGCCGAGCATGGTCAGGTCGAGCCAGGTGAGGGTGCGCTTCAGGGTGTGGCCGGTGCCGGCCTCGGATTCGCGGGTGATCCGATCGACGCTCTTCGTGCGGAACAGGGCAGAGACGTTCATCCCCTGCATCCCCCAAGCATCTCTTGTCGATGGAAAGCGAATGGCCGCGGAAATATACGCGAGGGCCCCGGGGGAGTCAACAATCAGCCGGGCGCCGGCGGCGGGACCGCTTCAGCGCGGCGCCGCCTCGATGGGACGGCGGCGCCAGCGGGGCCTTTCGGACGTATCGGATCGCAGGGCGTACTCGAAGATCCGCTCGTACCAGAAGGCGGTCGAATAGAGAGAGTAGCCGCGGGCGGCATAGCGCTCGTCGGGGTCCGGTTTCGGCGCGGCCAGCGCCGGACGCCGCAGGACCTCCAGGAACGGGTGCGGGATGACGGTGTTCGACATCGGGTCGAGGATCACCTCGGCTCCGTCGCAGCGCGCCAGGACCACCTCGTGCGAGTCGGTCCGTTCCTTCCCGCGGCCTCGCGGGTGATCGCGGGCGAGCATCGACAGCCAGCGCACGTCGAACCCTTCCCGGCGCAGGAGGGCGCCCAGGACCACCGCGTACCCCCAGCAGAAGGCCACGCCGCCGGACAGGATGGCGACGGGATCGTTCCCCTCCGAGGACTTCTCGGGGCTGAGGGCCCGGTAGACCCAGGCGGTCGCTTCCCTGGCTCGCTCCAGCCGGGTCGCGTCCGAGGGCCTTCGGGTGGCTCGCAGGTAGATCATCCGGTCGTCCGCCGGCGGGTAGGGGGGCATGCCCAGGTCGCGGTAGGTGTCGACCTCCTCGATGAAGAGATCGCGGAACCCCGCCACGAGAAGCCGTGTCCGCACGTCGTCCGGGGCGGTCTTCCAGGTGTGGTTGTCGCAGATGCGCCGGGGATTCCGGGCGTCGCTCGGCAGCGCCGCCACCAGGACTCCGCCCGGGCGCAGGACGCGATGGGACTCCGACAGCGTCGCGCTCACCGAGAACGAGTGCTCCAGTGTGTTGTCGGCGTAGACGCAATCGAAGGCGCCGTCCCGGAACGGCAGCCGCGCGATGTCCCCGCGCAGGAAACGGGCGCGGTCGAGGCGCTGCTCCCGCCCCGCCTTGGCGAGAAACTCCGCCCCGTAATCGATCCCTTCGACCTGCATCCACGGGTAACGCCGCGCGATCGCCGACGTCCAGTAGCCCGCGCCGCAGCCGAGGTCGAGGATCCTCTCCCGATCGAGCGGGATCATGTCCTGCAGCCGACGGGACTGCGTCTCGTTGCGATCGCTCCCCATGATCGACTGGTACTCGCGGCGCACCTGCCAGGCGGCGCTGTCGCTCGCATCGTCGGGCGACGAGTCCACGAGCTCGGCCCGGGCGATGCGCGCCATGTCCGACAGCGACACGATCTCGGCGCCGCCATCGCGCTCCAGGCGCCGCAACCCGGCCGCGATCGCCTCGAAGTCGTGCTCTCCCTTGGTGTGTCCGATCAGCACGAAGTACTCGTGCCCCACGGCGGACGGAGGATAGTCGGGCAGGAGGTGCGCCAGCCCGCGCGGGATCAGGCGGTTCAGCACGCCGCGCAGCGGCCTCAGCGAGGCGTACCTGAGGCCCAGCCAGGCCCGGATTCTTCGGGCCCGCCGATAGGCTTCGGTCGGCCGGAAGCTCGCGCTCTCGTCCTCGAGATGCTGCAGCAGTCGGTCGGCGAACCGCCCTCCCTCCGGGCCGTCGAGCGACCACCTCTCCCCCGGCCGCCAGGCGAACAGGGGCAGCTCGACGATGCCCCGCTCGTCCGGAGGGGCCAGGAGCTGCGGGTCGTGCCGGGCCGCGAAGTACGGCTGGTGGCGCGAGAAGGCCAGGCGGTAATCGTAGCCGCGCTCGGTCGAGTGGCCGCCCGCGTGCACCGAGGAGTCGCAGGAGATCCCGGCGGCCGTCAGGACGTCGTACAGTCGGGTGAACGGCTGCGCCTGGTAGCCGCCGGCCCGGAAGGCGACGACGCGGTAGGAGGGATCGATCGGACGGAGCGTCGACTCGAGGGCCGTCCGGCACTCCGCGATCTTCGCCCCCAGGTCGAACGGGTAGTCGGCCGCCTTCGCCTTCGACCAGTCCCAGGTCCAGACGTCCCCTTCATGCCGCGCCCCGAGCTCGGGAAGCCAGGAGGGATGCAGGTGCAGCTGGACGTCGTGCCCTCCGCGAAGGGCTTCCTGCCACTGGGTTTCCATCCTTCTCGCGATGGCGGGCTCGTTCTTTCGCAGCCAGAGGTACTCCCCGGCCTCGGCCATCAGGGTGAGAGGCGCCTTCGCGCCGCCGGCGACCCTCAGGAATTCGGTCGTGGGGCGGAAGACGTCGGACTCCCAGTCGATGGTCCGCCCCTCCGGGATCGGGTGCCAGGTCTCGTAGTCCAGGGTCACGGCCACCAGGCGACGCCTGCGCCGGGCCAGGAAGACGGCATGCCCGGTCCGGAGGATGCGTTCCTGCTCGAGCCGCAGGTGCCGGCGCACCAGCCGCTCGAGCTCGTCGGGGGCCAGGTAGTTGCCGCCGGGGGTCCAGGCGGCCACGAAGGCCAGGCCGTCGTCCGCCAGGTGATCGGCGATCCAGCGGAGGGACGCGTTCCGGTCGGCCTCGTTCAGGTAGCAGATGACGTCGCTGTAGACGATCAGGTCGTAGCGTCCGGCGAGGCCGGGTATCCGATCGAGCCCGGCGGCGGAGCCCTGGAAGAAGCGGAGGAACGGAAAGCGGCGCCGCCCCTTCTCGATCGCCAGGGCGCTGACGTCGACACCGTCGAGCCTCTGGAACGCGTCCTTGTAGTGGGCCAGGAACGCCCCGAAGCCGCAGCCGATGTCGAGCACCGCGCCCCCCGACGGCTTGCGCTCGCGGATGTAGCTGCGGTACAGGGCATAGCGATCGGAGTCGGCCGCGCCGATCGCCCAGGGATCGTCCTCGTCCCGGTAGATCTGGTTGAAGTCCCGCTTAACTCTCATGGGCCGGGCGCCGCCTCCAGGTGGCCGTCCTCGCGCAATAGAGGACATGCGCCACCAGGACGAGAACGTAGCACACCAGCGAGGAAATCGACGCGCCCAGGATGCCGCGGGCCGGGATGAGGAGCAGGTTGAGGACGACGTTCAGCCCGGCGGCCGCGATCCAGACGCCGACGGAGAACCAGGGGAACGACATCGAAGCGAGGTAGCTCGAGACGATGTTGTTCACGCCGTAGAAGATCATGGCGACGGCGAGGACCACGAACGCCGGGGTCGCCGGCAGGAAATCGGCGCCGAAGAGCATCTGGATGAGAGGCCGGGCCAGGAGGGCCGACAACGACGACACGCCCACCATCACCACCAGGACCGCGGCCCCGACGCCGGCGGTCAGCCGCCATTTCTCCTCCTGCGTGGGGCGCGCCACCAGCCTGGGGAACAGCAGCGTGCCGATGACCGACGGCAGCATGTAGACCAGGTCGGCCATGGAGGCCGCGATGGAGTAGTACCCCGCCTCCTTCGTCCCGAGCATGGAGGACACCATCAGGAGATCGAGGCGTACGACCAGGTAGGCGAAGAAGCACGCCAGGTACGACTTCAGGCCGTACACCATGTGCTCGCGGAGGAGCCCCAGGGACGGGCTCGGCCGCTCCGGCAGGAAGCGGCCGAGCCGCCTCAGGACGCGGACCAGGCCGACGCCCGAAGCCAGGAGCCCGGCGGCGAAGATGGCCTCCGGCGTCACCCGTTTTTCGAGGATGACCAGCACGATGAGGGTGAGGGACACCAGGCGCACCAGGATCTCGATGCGATTGAAGGAGCGCACGTCCTGGACGCCCATGAGCAGGTTCTGCAGGAGCATGTAGCCGAGAGCGACCGGGACCGAGACGCAGGTCAGGACCAGGAGGGCCCCCCGGAGCGGCGCGATGTCCGGCCGGAACGACGCGAGGGCCCAGAGACCGGCGATCGCCAGGCCTCCCACGACCGCGCTCACCGCCAGGCTGTTGCCGGCGAGGCGCGGCATCAGGCTGCGGTCGCGGGCGACATAGTAGGCGTTGGCCGTGTGCAGGCCAAGATTGCCGAACTGCACGCACATCCCCGCGAGCGCCGTCGCCACCGCGAACAGCCCTCGCCCCTCCGGGCCGAGGCTCCGGGCCACGAGCACGCCCGCGGCGACCCCCGCGCCGAGCAGGAACACCCGGGTGGCGAAGGTCTCCCCCACCTTCCAGGCGAAGTCGGAGGCGAACGCCCGCTGCCAGAAGGCCGCCCCCGCCGACCACAGGGAAGGCAGGGACAACCCGGGGATCCCGGGGAATCTCTCTTGCGACGGGGAGGGAGCCGGCGACATGCCCGTTCAAGATAGGCCTTCGCCCCCGGTGAAGCAAGATAGACAGGGGGAGTCCGCAGGGACGGCACGCTATAATCAGCCGCTTCGCCGGGAGCCTAGGAGCCTGGATGAATCCGCCGCGCCGACTGGCCTCGCACCTCAGTGTCGTCGTCCCCTTCTACAACGAAGAGGAGAACGTCGCCGAGCTGTACCGGAGGTTGTCGGAGACCCTGAACGGCCGCGGCATCCCGTACGTCTTTTATTTCATCAACGACGGCAGCCGGGACGGCACCCTCGATCGGCTGCGGGCCCTTGCGGCCTCCGACCGGCGGGTGAGGGTGCTGTCGTTCTCCCGCAACTTCGGCCACCAGATTTCGATCAGCGCCGGGCTGGCGCACGCCGACGGCGACGCCTCGGTGGTGATGGACTCGGACCTGCAGGACCCTCCCGAGGTGGTCCCCGACCTCCTGGCGCGGTGGAGCGAGGGGTACGACGTCGTGTGCGCGGTGCGCCGCCAGCGCAAGGAAGGGCCGCTGAAGCGCGCCGCGTACGCGATCTTCTACCGCCTGCTACGTCGCATCAGCAACATCGACATCCCGCTCGACTCGGGCGACTTCTCGCTCCTCGACGCGCGCGTGGTGGGGCACCTGCGCTCGCTCCCCGAGCGCAACCGCTTCGTGCGCGGCCTGCGCTCCTGGGTCGGCTTCCGGCGGACCGAGATCGAGTACGAGAGGATGGAGCGGCGCTCGGGCGAGCCTAAATACCGCATCCGGCACCTGATGAAGCTGGCGCTCGACGGGTTCTTCGCCTTTTCGACCGTGCCTCTCCAGGTGTCGACCTGGATCGGGTTCATGGCAGCCGGGCTGGGCTTCCTCTACCTGTTGTTCGCCTTCATCAGCCATCTCCTGTACCAGACCCCGGCGGGGTGGACGTCCCTGGCGGCCATCGTCCTGTTCCTGGGGGGCACGCAGCTGATCCTGCTCGGGATCCTGGGCGAATATGTCGGGCGGATTTACGAGGAGGTCAAGCAGCGCCCGCTCTACATCGTCGAGGAGGCGATCGGCTTTCCCCACGAGGCGCCCCAGCCGGTGTCGCACACGACCGAGACTCGATCCTAGGAGCCCGCCTCAATGGACCTCTCGATGTACCGCGACTTCGCGGAGGTCCACGAGGAACGCCACTGGTGGTTCAAGGGGCGACGCCGCATCGTCGCCTCGCTCCTTCGATCGCTTCTGGGCGGCCGGAACGACCTGAAGCTCCTCGAGATCGGCTGCGGCACCGGCGGCATGCTCCCCATTCTTGCCGCCCATGGCCGGGTGACCGGGATCGATCCCTCCGAAGACGCCATCCGCTACTCGGCGCAGCGACACGGGCGGGACGCCGAGCTTCTTCGGGTCGACTTCCCCGCCGAGATGCCGCCGGGCGGAGGCTACGACGTCGTCGCCCTGTTCGACGTTCTCGAGCACCTCGATGACGACGTCCTGGCGCTCCGCCGCGCCGCATCGCTCCTGGCGGACGGAGGCCTGCTGATCGCCACGGTGCCGGCGCACCGCTTCCTCTGGTCCCCGCACGACGTCATCAATCACCATCGCCGCCGCTACGCTCGCCGCGAGCTGCGCGACCGAATCCGCGAGGCCGGGCTCGGCGTCGAGCGGGTCTCCTACTTCAACATGTTCCTGTTTCCCGCCGTGCTGCTCGCGCGGCTGCTCCGCCGCGACGCGGCCGCGTCGACCGAAGGGGAGTCCGATTTCAAGGTGGTCCCCGGCCCCCTCAACGCCTTCCTGGCGGGGCTGTTCGGCGGCGAACGGGTCTTCCTGCGGCTGATCGACCTGCCTTTCGGAGTGTCCCTTCTGGCCGTCGCGCGCAAGGACGGCCGGAACTCCGCGACATGAGCCGCCGCATTCCGGCTCTGCTCTTCCTCCTGGCGCTCGCCGTCCGCGTCCCCATGCTCCTCACGCAGCACGACGATTACGCCTCGGGCGGAATCACCACCGCCATGGGGCTCGTGGCCCGGAACGTTCTCGCCGGCCGCGGGCTCGTCGAGACGATGGGCCCGGACGAGATCCTGCGCCTGTACGACCGCCAGCAGGCGGAGGGGCGGCTGATCGACATCGAGGAGTTTCCAGACCCCGCCGATCCGCCGACCAAGCCGCTCATCCAGAGGATGCCCGGATATCCGCTCTTCCTGGCCTCGGTGTGGCGTCTCACCGGGAGACAAACGTACCTGCCGGCCCAGTGGGTGCAGGTCGTCCTGGGGGCCATGCTGCCCCTTCTTCTTTATGGGGCCGGCAGGCGGCTCTTCGGCGGGACGGCAGGCGTCATCGCCGGGACGATCACCGCCCTCAACCCGCCCCTGGCGTGGCTGTCGGTCGTACCGCTCTACGACGGCTTCGTCCTGCTCGTGGCCGGACTGGTCATCTGGCTTCTGGCGAGAGCCCACGGGCGCGGCCAGCCGCTCGTGGACTGGACGTGGATCGGCGTGGCCGCGGCGGCCGGCGTCTATTTCAAGTCCACCTTTCTCATCCTGCCGCCGCTCGTGGCGGCCGCGACGATACCGCGACTCGGCCTGCGCCGGGCGGCGCTCCGCGGCGCCCTGGCGGCGGGTCTGCCGCTCCTCGCGCTTCTTCCGTGGGCCGTGCGCAACGAGCGGATCTACCACCGGCCGATCCTGACGAACACCTTCTTCTGGGCGACGGTGTGGGAGGGGTTCGGGGAGATCGGCAACGACTTCGGCGCCGTCCTGGACGACCGGGCGACCTACGCCGCGATGACCGCCGGCCATCCGGAGATCGCCTACGCCTCGCCCGAGTACGACGATCTGATCCGTCCGCACGTGCTCGAGGTCCTGAGGACCCGGCCCGGTTTTCTCGTCCGGCTCGCGGTGCACAGGCTGCTCCGCGGCCTCCTGATGCCCGACGCTCGCTGGGGGATCCCTTCCGCGGAGCGACCCGGCCACAGTCTCGCCGAGTTCCGCGCCCGCACGGGCGGAGGCCCGCTCGCCTACGCCGCCGCCGAGCCGCTGGCGGCCGCGGTGAAAGCGTTGCAGCGGCTGTGGGGCCCGCTCCTGCTCGGCATGGCGTGCCTATCCCTGTGGATGCACCAGCGGCGCTGGCGGGATCTCCTGCCGACTCTCGGCGTCGCAGCGGCCTTCATTTCTACGGCCGTCCTTCTGCACCTCGAGGGGCGCTACCTGCTTCCGGCCGCCCTGGTGTGGACCCTCTTCGCCTCGGGCATCACGGCCGCCGCCCCCGAGCGATGACGTACCAGCCGAACAGCGTTCCGAGCGCGTCGAGCCACGATCGCGGGACGTGCCTCCAGAGCCTTCCCACGAGCGGCAGGCCCGGCAGGTCCTCGACCACGAGCTTTCTCACCCGGAGCGACTCGACCGCGAAGCCGGCGTCCCGCAGCAGTCTTTTTACTTCCCCCCGGCTGTAGACGTTGACCAGCGGGCGGGCATCGCTCGTGGTGAACTCGATCATCGACAGACGCTCCCGGAAGCTCCGCGTTCTGTAGCCGCGATAGAGCAGGTGCTCCACGAGGAATAGCGTGAACCAGTAGTAGACCGAGTTCCTGTGGTACAGGATGACCCAGATCTCCCCCCCGCTCCTCAGGACCCTGTGCTGCTCGCGCAGGCTCTTCGCGATGTCGGGCGTGTGGTGCAGCACCCCGTTCGAGAACGCCACGTCGAAGCCGTCGGCGCCGAACGGCAGGTCTTCCGCATCGGCCCGCGCGACCCTCGGCTTCAGTCCGTAGAGAGCCAGGTGCGCCCGCGTCCGCCGCGGGTTCTCGGGGGTGATGTCGATCCCGGTGTAGCGCGCCCCCGCCTTGCAGAAATCGTAGGCGTCGAAGCCGGCGCCGCAGCCGATCTCCAGGACGTCCCGCCCGGCTGTGGCGCCGAACGGCACCAGCTCCGCCAGCCACGGAATCTCGTAATCGTTCCGGCGCCGCCGCGCCGTCTCGAAAAACTCCCGCGTCCCCGGCTCGGCCCCGCCGGCATAGATCGCCCCGGCCGGCGACGCTCCCCAGACTCTGACCGTCCGATCCTTCGCTTCCACGCCACGCGCCTCCACGTCCGCGCCGGAGCCTAGCCGCTGCCATTCCGGAAGGTCAAGGGCAGGCCAATCTGATTTCCCTTTGCAGCGGACCGGAAACGGGGTAGATTCCCTCCAGGTCATCCTGAATCATTGCTCCCGAGGAATAAAGCCCGCGCGGCAGTGCCCCGCAGAGCGGAGGACTCATGGGACCCAGGCTCCGTAGGCCGGCCTTGGCGGCACTTTGCCTTTCGCTGGCATTGTTCACTTCCCCTCGAGGGTCCTCGGCCGGTGGCCAGGGAACCGGGCTCTTCGCGAACCCGGTCCTCGAGGGGATCACCCGCCCGAGCGCCACGCTCACCGCTGATTTCAATGGGGACGGCGTGCCCGATCTCGCCGTGCTCAGCCTGGACCAGTCCTTCACTTTCGGCCAGGTCCTGATCTTTCTCGGAAACGGCGACGGCTCGTTCACCTCGCGCCCTCCAGTCGCTCTCGCAACCCTATCCGCCGTTCAGACATCCGCCGATTTCAATGGTGACGGCAGGCCCGACCTGGCGGTGAGCAACATGGTGTCGAACGCACCGGTCGTCGCGATCCTTCAGGGCCGGGGGGACGGGACTTTTGATCCGGTGAATCTGATCGCCGCCGACCGGATGCCCGCCGCCCTCGTTGCGGGAAATCTCGACTCCGACGCGCACACCGACCTGGTGCTGTTGCAGGGTTGCGCGGACTCCTCCTGCGCGAACGGGAGCGTCTCCGTCCTGTTGGGACAGGGCGACGGAACGTTCGGGCCCCCGTCGCTTTTCCCTGTCGGCGTGAGCCCCGTGACCGCGTTGATCGGTGACGTGGACGGTGATTCGAAGGCCGATCTCGTCACGGTGAATCGTGGGACCCTCTCCGTCTTCATCGGGGACGGGACCGGCAGTTTGCGACCGGGGAACGGCGTGATCACGTTCCAGCCTCCGGCGTGCGCTGCGGGGGGCGATTTCAATTCCGACGAACTCCTGGACGTCGCGCTCGCCACAGTTCAGGGACAGATTCTCGTGCTGACCTCGCGCGGCGACGGCTCGTACGCATCGCTGCTGCCGCTTTCCTCAGGGGAGTTTCCGACCTTCTGTCGCGCCACCGACTGGAATGCGGACGGCAAGCTCGATCTGCTCACGGTCGGTGCGGGTGACAACTCGGGCACAGTGTTCATCGGGCGAGGCGACGGCTCCTTCGATGACTTTGACTCCATTCTAACCGGAAGGGGCCCCATCTCCCTGGCCGTGGCGGACTGGAACCTGGATGGGCATGCGGACCTTGCGGTTTCGAACCTGGTCTCGAACAACGTCTTCATTCTTTCAGCGACTGCTGACGGCCACCTCGACCAGGGGCGCCTGCTGACGTTCAAGGGCATCCTTGCATCGATCGCCTCCGCTGATTTCGACGCTGACGGCCGGCTCGATCTGGTCGTGGGGAGTGGGAACTTCTTCTTCGTTCACTTTTCCAACGGGGACGGCACCTTCCGATCCCCCGGGCTCCAGTTCTATTCGAGCTCGTTCGATGCGCTCGGAACGGGTGATTTCAACCGGGACGGCCATCAAGACGTGGTGACGCTGCAGCGATCACCCAAGAACATCCAGGTCTCGCTCGGCCGCGGCGACGAGTATTTCTCGCCATACGGCAATTCAATCGTCCCGGCGACGGCGATCGGCCTGGCGGTCGGTGACCTGAACGAAGATGGGGCTCCGGACGTGGTGACGGCCAACGGCGGGACGTCCGGCTCGGGGACGAGCAGGAACACGGTCTCCGTCCTCCTTGGCCGGGGGGACGGGACGTTCATGCCGCGAGTCGACTATGCGGCCGGCAACTTTCTAAGCTCCGTGACTCTCGGCGATGTGACGGGGGACGGCCGCATGGATATCGTCGCCATCAATTCGCCGGGTGACGCGATCGCCATTTTCCCCGGGATGGGTGGCGGGCAATTCGCAGCCGCGAGCCTCATCCCTTTGCCCGCAATTCCCCGGAGCGCGGCACTGGGCGATCTCGACTCGGACGGCCTGCTCGATCTTATTGTCTCCAGCTCGGACATCGCCGGGGTCGCCTCGACGGTCTCCGTATTCCTGAGCCGCGGCGGTGGCACGTTTGACCCCATCGTCCAGTATCCCTTGGCAGGGTCGTCGCGGGGGATCGTCGTGGCCGACCTCGACGGCGACGGCACGCTCGATGTGGCCCTGGCCGATACGGTATCCGGAGACATCCCGATCCTGCTCGGACAGGGAGATGGTACGTTAAATCCGAACGCGCGCTACGCGGTTTCCGCTGGGGCCGCGGCAATTTTCTCGGCCGATTTCAACACCGATACCCGGGCCGACCTCGTCGTCGCGCACGAGAATGGAATTTCGCTCCTTCTGAACCGCGGACCGTTCCCCGATGGCGACCACGACGGCGTGGACGACCGATCCGATTCATGCACCGACCTCGACGGCGACGGATATGGGGAACCCGGATTCCCGGCCAGCACCTGTCCGCGCGACAACTGCCCGTCCTTGGGCAACGCTTCGCAGGCCGACCGCGACGGGGATAGCGTGGGAGACGCCTGCGACGATTGCGTCGAGGCCTCCGACCCCTCGCAGGCCGACCGGGATCATGATGGTACGGGCGACGCCTGCGACCCCTGCACGGATCCGGACGGCGACGGCTTCGGCGAGCCCGGCTTCCCCGCCAGCACCTGCGCCACCGACAACTGTCCGTATAGGGCCAATGCCTCGCAGTCGGACTCGGATGGCGACGGGGTCGGCGACGCCTGCGACAACTGCTCGGCCTTCAATCCCTCCCAGTCGGACTTCGACTCCGACGGCCTCGCCGATGCCTGCGACCCGTGCACGGATTCCGACCGGGACGGGTTCGGAGATCCGGGATACGCGGCCAACACGTGCCCGAGAGACAACTGTCCGGGCGTCCAGGACACGACCCAGACCGACACCGACCAGGACGGCTTCGGGAATATCTGCGACAACTGCCCGACCTTCGCCAATCCCCAGCAGCAGAACATCGATCTGGATGGGAAGGGGGATGCGTGCGATGTATGCCCCTTCGACCCCGGCAACGACGCCGATGCGGACGGCGCCTGCTCCGATCAGGACAACTGTCCGGATGAGCCGAACGCCGGCCAGGAGGATCGGGACGGCGACGGCCAGGGGGATACGTGCGACAACTGCCCGGCTGACTTCAACCCGGCCCAGGTGGACGACAACGCCGACGGAATCGGAGACGCCTGCGAACCTGCGCTGACGGGCCCGTTGTTCCCCGCTCCGGCATTCGATGCCGGGATCCAGCCTTATCGACTTCAGCTGGGTGATGCTGTGGGAGACGGCGCCGAGGATGGGCTCGTGTTGAATCGGGAATATTACGGGGGCTACGTCTTGAACATCTCTCTACTCGCTGGGAATGGCGACGGCACATTCCAGCCCCGGCAGTCGTTGCCTGGGAGTTCCGCGGCGCGCGGGGACTTCAATGGAGACGGGAGGATCGACTTGGTCGTCGCCCAGTGGTCAAATGAGCTCAGGCTCCATTTACGAACCTCATCGGGCTTACTCGAGGATCCCCGCCCCATCTCAGTATCGCTGTATCCACCGTACGCGGTCGCGGCAGGCGATCTGAATCGTGACGGCAACGAAGACCTAGTGGTTTCCGGTGTGTTCACGAGCGGTGGATTGCTCGCCGAAATCCTCGTCCTCCTGGGCCAGGGGGACGGGACGTTTCATTCCGTCGGGCCATTCAACGCCGAGGACCCGATTGATTCCCTCACGATCATCGACCTGAATCTTGATGGGGCGGAGGACGTCGTGGCCGCACCTCGCCAACAATCCGGTATCTTCGGGCGGAACGTCCTGTTCTTCCCTGGACGAGGTGATGGAACCCTGGGTCCCCATGCGTCCTGGGGGGGGGACAATGGACAGCCGGTGATCTTTGCCGACTTCAACGGCGACGGGGCACCGGATTCTCTACTCCCCGGGTACAACGCCGTATCGATGAACAACGGCAACGGGACTTTCGGCCCGCCCTCTGTGGTGTTCAATGGATATGTCATTTCGGCCGCAGCCGGTGACCTCGACGGAGACGGAACGATCGATCTGGTCCTGAGCACGAGGTTTCCCGTTGACCTGGTCGTCCTGCGTGGCGTGGGTGACGGAACCTTCGAGGAGACGGGCCGCTTCCCCGTTGGCGGATATCTGGGCGAGCTGGCGATCTCCGACCTGAACGGCGACGGAAGAAGGGACGTGGCGGCTGTCTGGGCTGGCGCATCGGACAGCCACTGGAGACTCGTCAGCTTCCTGAACCTGGGGAACATGGCCCTCGGGTCCCTGCGCGAGGAGGCAGCGGGGATCGGTCCGATTGCCCTGGCCAATGGAGATTTCAACCACGATGGTGTTCCTGATCTCGTGGTATCGAACTCGGGCCTGGGCGGCGAGTACACCACGGGAGGCCTCTCGATTCTGATCGGCAGAGGGGATGGCACGTTTGACCACCCGCAGGCCCCCCCGACCGGCGACAATCCGTTCTCCGTTGCTGTGGCCGATTTCAACGGCGACGGTCATGAAGACGTAGCCACGGCCAATGTCCTCTCCGCTGACCTGTCCGTGGAGCTCGGTGACGGCCATGGCATCTTCACCCCCACGCCCCGCGTATTGGCCGGAACCAACCCCTTCTCCGTTGCGGCGGCCGACTTCAACGGGGACGGAAAATCGGACCTGGTGGCCCTGAGCGGATTCCAGTCAGGGATCGAGGCGTGGATCCTTCTGGCCCTTGGCGACGGCACGTTCCAGGCGCGGTTGCGGCTACCGACCGCCGACGGCGACGCTCCGAGCTTCGCCACGGCCTATGATTTCGATCGGGATGGTCGCATCGATCTCGCGCTGGCCAACGCCGAATCGAGCAGCGTGTCGATCCTGATGGGGCTGGGAGATGGGACATTCTCCGATCCCGTCAGGTACGAGGCGCGCTGGAGTCCCTCCTCGATGGCCGTGGGCGATTTCGATGGTGATGGCTCCGTCGACCTGGCCGTGTCCTGCGGAGGGGGGCCGTATCAGTCAGGATCGGGCGACATCACTCTCCTCATGGGGCGCGGCGACG
Organism: Candidatus Polarisedimenticolia bacterium; assembly: GCA_036001465.1. Lineage (NCBI taxonomy): Bacteria > Pseudomonadati > Acidobacteriota > Candidatus Polarisedimenticolia > Candidatus Polarisedimenticolia bacterium. The sequence continues at coordinate 26,184 of DASYUH010000008.1, read as the reverse complement.
GAACCTTCGTCCCGGGACTGGTGCTCTCGGTGGACCGTTTCGCCTGGTCGGTGACGGTCGGTGACTTCAATCTTGACGGCCGGGACGATCTGGCCGTCCTCGCTTCCGACGGGGGCTACAACCCGCGGAGCGAGATCGCGCTGTTCCTCGGAACAGGAGATGGGCACTTCGGCCGTCCGGCGATGTTCGTCACCGGGGACGGCGGTCGATTCATGACGTCCGCCGATTTGAACCTGGACGGGAGACCGGACCTGGCGATTGCGACCTCGCCATTTGGAGACGAGGGAGTCGTCTCGATCCATTTGAACACGGTCCACCCGGGCGACACGGACGGTGACGGAATCCTCGATCCGGATGACCCGTGCACGGACGCCGATCACGATGGATTCGGCAACCAGGGATTCCCGGCGAATACCTGCCCGCCGGACAACTGCGCGGGTGTCGCGAACCCTGCCCAGGACGATACCGACACCGACGGCTTCGGAAATGCGTGCGACAACTGTCCGGGCGCCTCCAACCGGCTCCAGAAGGACGCCGACGGCGATGGGGCGGGAGACGCCTGCGATTCCTGCACCGACACCGACGCCGACGGCTTCGGGGATCCCGCCTACTCCCCCCTTTCGTGTGCGCCGGACAATTGCCCCGGGACGTCGAACACCTCCCAGGCGGATGCCGATCACGATGGTGTCGGGGACGCGTGCGACTCCTGTCCCGCTGATCCGGATTCCTCGCAGCAGGATCTGGACCGCGACGGCCTGGGGGATGCGTGCGACCCGTGCGTGGACGCCGACGGTGACGGGTTCGGTTCGCCGCTCTTCCCGCCGAATACCTGCGCCGTGGACAATTGCCCGTCGGCATTCAACCCGGCTCAGCGGGATGGTGATGCGGACGGACTCGGCGACGAATGCGACGTCTGCCCGCTGATCGGGAATCCCGATCAAGCGGACGAGGACCATGACGGCCTGGGTGACCTCTGCGATCCGTGCCCTCATGACCGCCTCAACGACACCGACAAGGACGGAATCTGCGGCGATGTGGACAACTGTCCGCTGCTCGCCAACCCCTCGCAAACGGACACCGACCACGATCTCATCGGAGACACCTGCGACAACTGCCCGGACGTCGCCAACCTCGACCAGACTGACACCGACCACGACGGCCACGGTGACGCGTGCCACCTGACCCTGGTCATCCAGAGCATCAACGAGGACGGCGGTTCCGACTTGGAAGTCACGGTGTTCGCGCGCGACCCGTACCAGCGTCCCCTCAAGGGGTCGTTGTCAATCCTGTCGACCGGAGGGGGGGCCTTCCAGATGCCGACCCAGGGGCTCGTCAGCCCCAACTGCACGACGGGGTATTTCCCCCATGGCGGAAAAGCAGGGATCGGGCTGAGCAAGGACACTTCGTTCGGCTATACGGTCTACACGCTGTTCGACATCGATGCGCTCCTGGCGACACGGGGCGTGATCTGCCAAGACGGCCAGACCGACTTCGTCATGACCTCCCAGACCTGCGCCAACAGCACCAATATCACGTTCGGCTCGACGGCCGCGTCCCTTCGCGAGCAGTTCTGCATCAAGCAGCTTGGGCCAAACGGCGGGACATACGATTTCAGGATCGACACGAACCCCAACAACCCTTCCGGGATCGTTTCCCTCACGCGATTCGATCCGTACGTGAGCATCCAGTTTGATTCGGGGCTACCCAGAACCGTCGACCTCTCCGCCCTTAGGGCCGGCATGACACCCCCCGGGTACGTCTCTCTGAAGATCACGCTCCTCGAGGGAACGACCCCCGCGATAACCTCGCAGAAGTCCTTCCTCTATCGCGACGAGGCTCGAATGGTGCTCGTCAACAACGGTGCGGACACCGACCACGACGGTCTGCCGGACGGGATGGACCCCTGCACCGATCAGGACGGAGATGGATTCGGCGATGCGGATTTCCCGGCCAATACATGTCCAGCGGACGACTGCCCTACGGCGGCGGATCCATCGCAGGCCGATACGGACGGTGACGGAACAGGCGATGCCTGCGACAACTGCCCCGCCATCACGAATTCCGGACAGGAGGATTCGGACCACGACGGCACGGGAGATTCCTGCGATTCCTGCAACGACCCGGACGGCGACGGTCTCGGAAGCCCCGGCCCCGGCCTGACCTGCGCGCCGGACAATTGTCCGGAGGTTGCGAATCCCCAGCAGGAGGATGCCGATCAGGACGGCACGGGGGACCCCTGCGACCCCTGCAACGACCAGGACGCCGATGGGTTCGGCAGCCCGGGCGCGGGCCGGACATGCATGCTCGACAACTGCCCGGCCGTGACCAACCCTCAGCAGGAGGACACCGACCACGACACCATCGGGGACGCCTGCGACCCTTGCACCGACCCGGACGGGGACGGGTTCGGAAATCCGTCCACCGGACGAACCTGCAACCTCGACAACTGCCCGAACGTCAGGAACACGTCCCAGGACGACAACGACCGTGACGGTGTTGGGGATGCCTGCGACTCCTGCACCGATACCGACGGTGACGGATTCGGCAATCCAGGCTTTATCGGGATGACCTGCGCACGCGACAACTGCCCGACGGTGCCGAACCCCGACCAGGCCGACGGCGACCATGACCAGATCGGTGACGCCTGCGATTCCTGCTCGGACAGCGACGGGGACGGACGTGGTGATCCCTCGGTTCCCGCGAACACCTGCCCTGCCGACAATTGCCCGCAGCACTACAACCCGGACCAGATGGACGGAGACCTGGACGGCCTCGGGGATGCCTGTGACCCGTGCACCGACAGGGATGGGGACGGCCTGCACGACCCGAGGTACATCAACAATTCCTGCCCATCCGACAATTGTCCTCTGGTGCCCAACGCAGGCCAGGAGAACGCCGACTCTGATTCCCTCGGCGATGCGTGCGACCCCTGCCCGCACGACCCGTTCGACGACAAGGACGGCGACGGCGCGTGCGGCGAGGTCGACAACTGCCCGGTGCCGAACCCCGACCAGCTCGACACGGACGGCGACGGCCTGGGAAACGCCTGCGACAACTGCGCAGCGGCCGCCAACTCCGATCAGGCCGATGCCGATCGAGACGGGTCCGGAGACGCGTGCCAGCCGACACTCGTCCTCTTCGGCATCGAGCACGCGGGAGACGCCCTGAAAGTCTCCCTGACCGCGACCGATCCACAGAACGAGACGCTCCGAGGATCGCTGGACATCCTGGCGTTCGCTCCGCACACGGTGGTCCTCCCGGACGTCCTGGCCATTCCGGATTGCAGCCACGGACTCCTTCCGTCGGGGGTCTCGGGACAAGGCATCGGATTCACCTTCGGCGCGACGGGAGCGCCGTACCTGTTCGATCTCGATTCGATTCTCGGCTGCGGGGATCGGGTCCCAGACTATCTCCTGGCGCCCGGCCCATGCGGCGACCCGGGCGCGGTGTTCGACCCAGTCATGCCCCTCACTGATCGGCCCTTGCCTGCGGCGATCTGCGCGCGTGCCACCAGTGGCAGCGCGGCGGACATCGACCTGATCATCGAAAGCTTCGACGACTCCTCGCTCCGGATGACGACCCAGGAGGAGACGAGCGTCCTCGGCGTGATCCTGGACTCCGGACTGCCGTCGCAGATCGACATTTCGAGCCTTCACGCGGGCGGCCATTACCACCTGGTGCTCACGCTGACCGACGGCAACACGGTCCCCGTGAAGGTCGAGACAACCTTCGAGTCGCAGGGAGAGTCGCGCCTGGTGTTCGTGCGACCGAACGCCCCGCCCCTCGCGGCCATCGCTGCGCCCACGACCATCGAGTGCACCGGCCCGGCGGGCGGGGCGATCACTCTCGACGGTTCGGCCTCGACCGACGCGGACTCGACTCCCGGCACGAACGACGACATCGTGCTGTTCCAGTGGCTGCGAAACCCTGGCCAGGCGGACGAGCAGGCTATCGGCACGGGCCAGGTCCTCCAGACCACGTTGCCGCTGGGCAGGCATGCGATCGGGGTCCGGGTCACGGACCACGCGGGCGCGACGGGGATGGTCCAGACGGAGATCGTCGTGCAGGACACCATTCCCCCTTCGCTCACGCTGGCCACGGACCCGTCGGTCCTGTGGCCGCCGAATCACCGTCTCGTCCCTGTGCGCGTGGGGTGGCAGGCCGGCGACCGATGCGACGGGGCGGTGAGCGTGCGACTCGTCTCAGTGGCCGGCTCCGAGCCGGATGACGCCCCCGGCGACGGAGACGGTCGGACGACGGGGGACGTCGCCGGAATGGACGCCGGCTTGCCCGATGCGGAGCTTCTGCTGCGCGCCGAGCGTTCGGGGGACGGTGCGGGACGGACATACGAGCTGCTCTACTCGGCGACCGACGCATCGGGGAACTCCACCACGGCGCTCTCCGTGGTGCGGGTGCCCCACGATGAGGGGGATGGGCCGGAGCCGCTGCACCTCCGGCTGGAGCCCGGAGCATCCGCGGGCACGGCCCGGATCTACTGGAATGCCGTCACTGGGGCGGCCTCGTACGACCTCATCGCGGGAGACGTGTCCTCCCTGCGGGCGGAGAGCAACCGAATCTCCCTGGGAGCTGTGCGCGTCCCTGCGCGGCGAACTCTCCTAACTTCGTTCGAGGATTCGGGCGCGACTCCGTCGGCCGGTCGGGCGCTCTTCTACCTCGTTCAGTACCGGGACGGCCACGGACCGACCGGATTCGGAACGGAGGTGGTGCCGATGCCCTCCGAGCCCTCATCGTGTGAAGAGGGTTGCCCGGGCGAAGAGGGTAACTTCGTTACATCGGGCGGCGATCATAGGAAGCGCTGACCTCCCGACCGCGGGATCGCCCGGCGGTCGCGTCACTTGACACGATAGCCCATCCTTGCCACAGTCGGACGGCGCGGGGAACCTGGTTCACACGGCGCAACGCGGGCAGGAGGGTTCCGTGGCTTCGTTCAACATCACGATCAACGGCAAGAAGAGCACCCTGGAGGCGGAGCCGGAGACGCCGATCCTCTGGGTCCTGCGCGACAGCCTGGGCCTCACGGGGACGAAGTTCGGCTGCGGGGCATCGCTGTGCGGGGCGTGCACCATTCACCTGGACGGCCGGGCCATCCGATCGTGCGTGACGCCGATCTCGGAGGCCGGCGGAAAGAAGATCACCACCATCGAGGGACTGTCGTCGAACCGCAGCCATCCGCTGCAGCAGGCCTGGGTGGCGGAGGACGTGCCCCAGTGCGGCTACTGTCAATCCGGCATGATCATGACGGCCGCGGCGCTCCTCGCGGAGAAGCCGAAGCCCACCGACGAGGACATCGACGCGGTGCTGGGCACCCACATCTGCCGCTGCGGCACGTACCAGCGAATCCGCATGGCGGTGCACCGCGCCGCCCGGGGACGGACACGATGAGCGCCCTCACGAGGGTCAGCCGCCGCGATTTTCTCATCATCGTCCCCACCGCGGGGGCCGGCCTCGTCCTGGGGGTGCGCCTTGGCGGCGATCTCGAAGGGGCCGAGGCGGCCGGCGCGGCGGCGGGATCGCTGGCGCCGAACGCGTTCCTCCAGATCGACGCGACGGGAGACGTGACGATCTGGGCGAGCAAGTCGGAAATGGGCCAGGGCGTCCGGACGGCCCTGCCGATGATCGTGGCGGAGGAGATGGACGCCGACTGGAGCCGCGTGCGCGTCGAGCAGGCCTGGGCCGATCCGAAATTCGGCGATCTGGACACCGGCGGCAGCGCGAGCGTGCGCACCAAGTACGAGCCGATGCGCAAGGCGGGGGCGGCGGCGCGCGCCATGCTCATCGCCGCCGCGGCGAAAGCGTGGAGGGTATCCGCCGACACCTGCCGCGCGGAGAAGGGGCGGGTCATCCACTCGCCGAGCGGCCGTGGGATCCCCTTCGGCGACCTCGTCGCCAGGGCCGCGGCGCTGCCGGTGCCGCAGGACGCGCTGCTCAAGGACCCGCGGGACTTCCGGATCATCGGCAAGCCCCTGCCGCGCAGCGACACGCCGTCGAAGGTCGACGGCAGCGCGATCTACGGGATGGACGTCAGGGTCCCGGGGATGCTCCACGCCGTCGTGTCCCGCTGCCCCGTGTTCGGCGGCAAAATGGTCCGCTTCGACGAAACCAAGGCCAGGGCCTCACCCGGGGTCAAGGCGGTGGTCCCGATATCGAACGGCGTCGCGGTGGTGGCCGATTCCACCTGGCACGCCTTCAAGGGGCGCGAGGCGCTCACGGTCGAATGGGACGAAGGGCCCGGCGTCACCGAGAGCACGGAGTCGCTGGGGCGACAGCTCGCCGACCTGGCGCGCAAGCCGGGGCGGGCGGTGCGAAGCGACGGTGACGCCGCCGCGGCGCTCGCGAAGGCGGCCAGGAAAATCGAAGCGGTCTACGAGCTCCCGTTCCAGGCGCACGCCACGATGGAGCCGCAGAACGCCACGGCCTTCGTCCAGAAGGATCGATGCGAGATCTGGGCCCCGGTCCAGACGCCGAGCTGGGCGCTCGAGGACGTGGCCCGCGCCACCGGGCTTCCCCAGTCGGCCATCACGCTGCGCATCACCCAGCTCGGCGGCGGCTTCGGCCGGCGGATCAACCCCGACTACGTCGTCGAGGCGGTCGAGATCTCCAAGGCCGTGGGGGCTCCGGTCAAGACGACCTGGACGCGGACGGAGGATTTGCAGCACGACTTCTACCGCCCCGCCAGCCTTCACAGCCTCGCCGGCGGCCTGGATGCCGCGGGCGTCCCGGTGTCGTGGCGTCACCGGATCGTCTCGACCGCCATCCAGACGTATTACGAGCCGGATGCGAAGAACCCCGAGGAGCAGGAGACCGGAGGCGCCGACGACCTGCCGTACGCCATCCCCAACGTGCGGGTCGAGTATGCCGCCGCGAAATCGATGGTGCCGCGCGGCTGGTGGCGATCGGTCGAGAACTCGTTCAACGCCTTCGCGGTCGAGTGCTTCCTGGACGAGCTGGCCGCCGCCGCGTCCAGGGACCCCTGCCGGCTGCGCCTCGACCTTCTCTCCGGCGGCCGCAAGGTCCGCTCCGCCGGCGGGCACCTGGTCCTGGAGACGGGGCGCCTCAGGGCCTGCATCGAGCTGGCCGCCCAGAAGTCAGGATGGGGGACGCCGCTTCCCAAGGGCCGCGCCCGCGGCATCGCGGCGCACTTCTCGTACCAGAGCTACTGCGCCCAGGTCGCCGAGGTCTCTGTCGACGGCCCGGGGAACGTGCGGGTCCACCGCGTGGTCTCGGCCGTCGACTGCGGGCGGCCGATCAACCCCGGCATCATCGCGGCGCAGATGGAGGGGGGCGTCGTCTTCGGCCTGACCGCCTCCCTGAAGTCGGGCATCACCATCGAGAAGGGGCACGTGACCCAGGGGAATTTCGACGACTACGAGATGCTGCGCATCGACGAGATGCCCCAGGTCGAGACCCATGTGGTGACCAGCGGCGCGCCCCCCACCGGCGTCGGCGAGCCGGGCGTCCCGGTCGTCGCCCCCGCCGTCTTCAACGCCATCTTCGCCGCCACCGGCAAGCGCGTCCGCCGTCTGCCTCTGCGCGCCGGCGATCTGGGCTCGGGGTAGACCCATGGTCGCCATATCAAAGCGTCTGCGGGATCTGGTGGCCCGCGGACGGCGCGTGGTCGCCTTCACCGGCGCCGGGATCTCGGCCGAGTCGGGCATCCCGACCTTCCGAAGCCAGGACGGCTTCTGGGAGAACGACTCTCTCATGGCCCTCGCGACCCCTCAAGGCTTCGCGCGCGATCCGGCCAGAGCCTGGGCCTGGTACGACGCGCGGCGGCGGCAGATCAGCGCCTGCGCGCCGAACGCCGGGCACCTCGCCCTGGCGCGCTATGGCGCGGGGCATCCCGATTTCAGGCTGATCACGCAGAACGTGGACGGCCTGCACCAGGCGGCGGGGAGCGCCGAGGTCATCCGGCTGCACGGCGACATCTTCCGGGTCCGCTGCACGCGCGAGGGGACGGCGGGCGAGGACCGCCGGGTGCCGCTTCCCGAGATCCCGCCCCGCTGTGCCTGCGGCGCGCTCCTGCGCCCGGACGTCGTCTGGTTCGGGGAGCGCCTGCCCGAAGACGCCGTGCGCGACGCGGCCCTGGCGGCGGGGCAGGCCGAGCTTTTCCTCTCCGTCGGGACCTCGTCGGTAGTGTATCCTGCCGCGTCACTTCCGGAGATCGCCGGGGGGAGCGGCGCCTACCTGGTGGAGATCAACATCGAGCCGACGCCCCTGTCCTCGCTGGCCGACGAGGTGATCAGGGCGCCGGCGGCCGAAGCCCTGCCGGATCTGCTTGGAGCCTGATGATGCGCGGACTGTATCTCGACTGCTTCTCGGGCATCAGCGGCGACATGTTCCTCGGGGCCCTCGTGGACCTGGGGGTCGAGCCGGCCTGGCTGCGATCCCGGCTCCGCCTGCTGAAAGTCGGAGGGTACACGCTGTCGGCCCGCCGGGTGACGCGCAGCGGCCTGTCGGGGACGAAGGTGGACGTCGAGGTCGCGGCCGGACGGCAGCCGGAGCGGCGCCTCGCCGACATCGCCCGCATCGTCGAGCGCAGCCGGCTCTCGCCCGAAGTGCGCCGCCGCGCCATGGCGGCCTTCACGACGCTGGTCGACGCCGAGGCCCGCGTGCACCGGATCTCCAGGGAGAAGGTCCACCTCCACGAGGTCGGGGCGACCGACGCCATCGTGGACATCGTCGGCACGATGATCGGGCTGGAGAAGCTCGGCTGGCCTCGCGTCGTCTGCTCCCCCCTGCACGTCGGGCGCGGGATGACGACGATGGAGCACGGCACGTTTCCCGTCCCTCCACCCGCCGTGGTGGAGATCCTGAAGGGACGCCCGATGTACGCCACCCACGTCGAAGGGGAGCTGGTGACCCCGACCGGCGCGGCATTGGCCGCGTCGCTTTCGGCCGACTTCGGCCCCCTGCCGCCCATGCGGATCATCAAGGTGGGCTGCGGCGCCGGCTCGAAGCAGTTCGATCACCACCCGAACCTGCTGCGCGCGCTGTACGGCGACCTGCTCAAGGAAGCGGTGCTGCGCCAGACCGTCCTGGTGCTGGAGACGACCATCGACGACATGAACCCCCAGCTGTACGGCCATCTCATGGAGCGCCTGTTCGACGCGGGGGCCCTGGAGGTCTTCTACACGCCGATCCAGATGAAGAAGAGCCGCCCCGGCACCATGGTGAAAATCATCTGTCCCGAGCAACAGCTCGAAGAGGTCTCCGCGGTCATCTTTCGCGAGACGACGACGATCGGCTTCCGCTACCAGCCGATGGGGCGGATCGAGCTGGCGCGGCGCACCGTGACGGCGAAGACGCCCTACGGGCCGATCCGGATGAAGGTGTCCGTCTACAATGGCGAGGTGGTGCAGGTCACGCCCGAATACGAGGACTGCCGCCGCGCGGCGCTGAAGGCGGGCGCGCCGCTCAAGGAGGTCATGCGGCAGGCCGCGGCGGCCTACACGCCCCCGCGGGGGACGCCCACAACGCTCGCCGCCTGGGCCCTGCCGCCCGAGCCCCTGGGCCGGGACCGCGGAGAGCATCGCAGGAGGAACCGGTGATCTACGACAAGACACGGGCGGCGCGCATGATGCGGGTCGTTCTCGACGTGACCGAGGGGGCGCTCGACCTGGCGACCCGGGCGGGCGGGGACATGGCGCTGCGGTTGCCCGCCATGGAGGCGGAAAAGACGATGCGGACCTTCGCCGCCAAGGGGGACGTCGACGCCATGTACAACGAATACCTCCAGCTCCTGCGGCTGGGGCCGACGCTCGGGACGAGCCTCGAGCGGCACCATCACAAGAGCTTCGAGTCGGAGTTCTACCGTCTGTTCAAGATCTACCTGGAGCCGGGCGACCGCTCGTAGTCGCCGTCGCCTCCCGGAGAGGGGTATTGTCGTGGCCCGCAAGTACTTCTACCTGACCACGCCGATCTATTACGTCAACGACGTTCCCCACATCGGCCACGCCTACACGACCGTGGTGTCCGACGTGATCGCGCGCTTTCACCGCATGGTCGGGCAGGACGTTTTCTTCCTGACCGGCACCGACGAGCATGGTCAGCACGTCGAGCGCGCCGCCGGGGGGAAGGGGCTGAAGCCGATCGAGCTCGCCGACTCCGTGGTCGAACGATTCCGGGGCCTCTGGCGGACGCTCGGGATCAGCCACAATGACTTCATTCGAACGACCGAGGAGCGCCATCGCCGCGGTGTCGAGAAGCTGTACCAGAAGATCGTGGCGAAGGGGGACATTTATAAGGACGCCTACAAGGGCTGGTACTGCACGTCGTGCGAGTCCTTCTTCCCGGAAAGCCAGATCGTCGACGGGCGCTGCCCCGATCAGGGGCACAAGGTCGACTGGACCGAGGAGGAGTCGTATTTCTTCCGGCTGTCGAAATACCAGGAGCCGCTCCTGAAGCACTACCGGGCGAACTCCGGCTTCGTGTTCCCCGAGTCGCGGCGCAACGAGGTCGTGTCGTTCGTCGAGTCGGGGCTCCGCGACCTGTCGATCAGCCGCAGCAGCTTCACCTGGGGGATCCCGCTTCCGGGCGACCCGAAGCACGTCTTCTACGTCTGGTTCGACGCGCTGAGCAATTACATCACCGCGCTCGGCTATGGCTCGGACCGTAAGCTGTACGCGCGATACTGGCCGGCCGACATGCACCTCGTGGGCAAGGACATCCTGCGCTTCCACGCGGTCTACTGGCCCGCCTTCCTGATGTCGGCCGACGAGCCCCTGCCCCGACGGATCGTCGCCCATGGCTGGTGGCTGCGGGACGCCCTGAAGATCTCCAAGTCGCGCGGCGGCGCCGTCGATCCGATCCCGCTCATCGAGGCCTTCGGCGTCGATGCCGTGCGCTACTTTCTCATGCGCGAGATGGTGTTCGGCCAGGACGCGAACTATTCCGACGAAGCGTTCATCGATCGGGTCAACACCGACTTGGCGAACGACCTGGGGAACCTGCTCAGCCGGACGCTCAAGATGATCGAGGACTACTGCGGCGGGCGGATCCCCCGGTCCGACCCGCGCTTCCGCGAAGACGAGCCGCTCAAGGGGGCGGCGAAGGACACCGTCGCCGGGCTGGTGAAGGGGTTCGAGGCGCTCGATTTCAGCACCGGCCTGGCGCGTGTCTGGAGCTTCATCGGCCTGCTGAACCGCTTCATCGTGCAGAACGAGCCGTGGAAACTGTCCCAGGACCCCGGACGACGCTGGGCGCTCGACTCGGTTCTCTACACGGTCGCCGAGGGGCTCCGGATCGTGGGCGTCCTGGTGGCGCCGGTCATGCCGCATTCGGCGTCCGAGCTGTGGAAACGCCTCGGCCTCGGCTCCGACCCGGGGGCCGCCAGCCTGGAGCACGTCACCTGGGGCGAGCTGAAGCCGGGGATCGCCATCGCCCGCGGCGAATCGCTTTTCCCGCGCATCGACAAGGCCGCGTACCTGAAGGAGGCACCCATGGACACGCCCGGAGGCACGACGCCGCAACCCCCCGCACCCGCTCCCGCGATGCCGGCGGCGCCCGGCCCGCAGGCGGCGGGGACAGGCGCGGCCCAGATCGCCATCGACGACTTCGCGAAGGTCGACCTGCGCACGGCGAAGATCGTCGCCGCCGAGAAGGTCCAGGGGGCCGACAAGCTGCTCAAGCTCACGGTCGACATCGGCAGCGAGACGCGCACCATCGTGGCCGGCATCGCCGCCCGCTACAGCCCCGAGTCCCTGGTGGGGCGGACGATCGTCGTCGTCGCGAACCTCAAGCCGGCGAAGCTCCGGGGCGTCGTCTCGCAGGGCATGCTGCTCGCGGCCTCCGACGCGGGGGGCCAGCCCTACATCCTGACGACCGAGGAGCCGGTGCCGCCCGGCTGGAAGGTGAAGTAGCGCCCGTTGCTGAGCGACAGCCACGCCCATCTGACGCTGGAGCACTTCGACCCCGACCGCGACGAGGTGATCGCGCGCGCTCGGGCGGCGGGGATCGAGCGCCTGGTCACGGTCTCCTCGTTCATCGGCGACGCGGCGGCGTGCGCCGACCTGGCGGCGCGGCACGACTTCATCCATTTCACCGCCGGGGTCCACCCGCACGAGGCGAAGCACTGGACGCCCGCGATCGCGGCCACGATCCGTGAGGCGGCGGCGCGCCCCAAGGCGGTCGCCATCGGCGAGATCGGCCTCGATTATCACTACGATTTCTCGCCCCGCGAGGACCAGCGCCGGGCCTTCCGCGATCAGATCGCCCTGGCGCGGGAGGTGCGCCTGCCGATCGTCATCCACACCCGCGAGGCGTGGGACGACACGCTGTCGATCCTGCGCGACGAGCGCGGCTCGGAGATCGGCGGCGTCTTCCACTGTTTCTCGGGCGGGCCCGACGAGGCGGCGCGCTGCCTCGACCTCGGCTTCTACCTGTCGTTCGCCGGGCCCCTGACCTTCAAGAACGCGGGGAGCCTCGCCGAGGCCGCCGCCCGCGCCCCGATCGATCGGCTCCTGTGCGAGACCGACGCGCCGTACCTGACGCCGCACCCCTTTCGCGGCAAGCGCAACGAGCCGGCGCGCGTCGTCCACGTCGTCGAGAAGCTCGCGGCCCTGAAGGGCCTCTCCCCCGGGCAGGTCGGCGAGGCGACCACCCGCAACCTGGAGCGGGCCTTCCGATTGACGTGATGCGCCGCGCGGCGTAGCATGCGGTCCATGGAGAATGGCAGCCGCTGTCCCACCTGCGATGCCTCCATTCCGCGCAGCGTGACCCCCTGCCCTGATTGCGGCAGCCTGCTGGCAGGCTCGCTTCCGATCGCCGTCGAGTCGCTGCGCGAGGAGGCCGCCGTCGCCTACGGTCTCCTGCAGAGCGCCGGGCTCCACCCCGTCCTCGCCTACTACGACGAGAGCGGCGTCCCCCATCCGATCGATGCGGAGGAGAACTTCCTCCTGTCCGCCGGCCTGATGGTCCCGGTCACCACCTCGTTCGCCATCTACGTGCCGGAGGGGGAGGCGAAGGACTCGGGGGAGATCCTGGAAGACGCCCGCCGTGAGCGGCCCGACACCGAGGCGGGGACCTGAGGACTCGTTCGCCCCGAGGACACGCTCCTAGAAGCCCTACGCCTCGGCGCGGGTCAGGATGACGCAGCAGGCGCTGCCGCCCGTTCCGAGCGCGTGGACCAGGACCGACGGCACACGCTCACGACGCGCGTCCCGTGTGACCAGGTCGAGCCCCAGGTCCGGGTCGGGCTCCACGAGGCCCGCCAGCGGCGGGATGAAGCCGTCCCGGATCGACACCGCCCCCACCAGCGCGGAGCAGGCCGACGCGGCGGCCGATTCCCCGATCGACCCCTTCACCGAGGTCACCGGCACCCGGCGCGCTTCGTCGCCGAACGCCAGGCGCAGGGCGCGCGCCTCGGCCGCATCGATGTCGCGGGTGCCGTTGGCGCTCGCCGCGACATAGCCGATCTCCCGCGGCCGCAGGCCGGCCCGCGTCACCGTCTCCCGGATCGCCGAGGCGACCTCCTCGGCGTCGCGCGACCAGGCGTGGGCCGCCGCGCGTCCGTGGGTCATCGACTCCCCCACCACCTCCGCCCAGGGCTCGGCGCCGCGCCGGCGCGCCCGATCGATGGATTCGAGCACCAGGAGGTACGCCCCCTCCCCCGGCATGAAGCCCCGCCTGATTTTGGCGAAGGGGCCCGGGAATGTCTCCGGGTTGCCGCGGTGCGTCAGGCGGAGACGCGCCCAGGCGCGGCCGAAGGTCTCCGACTGCTCGTCCACGCCGCCGGCCACGGCCGCCTCGATCGCGCCGCTGCGGATCAGGTCGGCGGCCGTGGCGACCGCCGCCAGTCCCGAGGCTTCCATCTCGCAGATCGTCAGGTTGGGCCCTTGGAGTCCCAGGAGGATCGAGCATTGGCTTGCCGGAGCGTTCGGGACCGTGAACGGGAACTGCATCGGAGAGACGCTCTCGGGCCCTTCGCGGAAGAGGGCCCCGAGGAAGGCGCGCAGCGTCTCGATCCCGGCGGTCATCGTTCCGAGGAGGGTGGCGATCCCGGCGTCGTCCGCGGGGCGCGGGATCTCCGCCGGGTATCCGGCCGCTTGCAGCGCCTCGTACGCCGCGGCGGCGGCCATCTTCGATCCGAGGTCGAGGCGGCGCCAGGCGTTCGCCCCGAACGGACAGGCGGCGACCGCGGCCGGTGGCACGCGGGCGACGCGCCCGCCGTCGGTCCGCCCTTGCGCCCTCCGGCCAGACGACACACCGAGGACGAGGGGCTCCACGCCGGCCCCGAACGGGCTGACCGCACCTCCCCCCGTGACGATCACCCGGCATCCGATCGGTCTCATGGCTCCGCCCCGATCGCCTACGATTTTTTCTCCTGGGGCCGCACCCTCTGGATCAGCGCCGTGATCTGCGCCTCCAGGCGATCGCGCACCTGCCGGAACGCCTCGAGGACCTCGTCCGGGCCGCCCTCGGTGAAGGTCGGATCGGGTGTGGACCAGTGCTCGTGCGCCCCGTCGACGAGTGCGGCGGGGCATTCCTGGACCGCCGAGTCGCAGAGCGTGATGACCAGGTCGAACGGCCCCGGCACGGCGTCGAGCCCCTTGGAGAAGTGCCTGACCAGTTCGATGCCGCGCTCCTTCATGACGGCCCGGGCGGCCGCCATGACCATGCCGGCCGGCCGCGTGCCGGCGCTGTGCGCCTCGATGCGCCCCTTCCCCAGGTGCCCGGCGAGCCCTTCCGCCATCTGGCTGCGGGCCGCGTTTCCCGTGCACACGAACAGAACGGTGAACGGCCGCTGCTTGGGTTTCACGATTCGGTCCGCCGCAGGACGAGGGTCCCGTTGTTGCCGCCGAAGGCCGACGAGTTCGACAGGACGAGGCGCAGCGCGGCCGGGCGCGACGTTCCGGGGACGCCATCGAGATCGCAGTCGGGACCGGTCTCGCGCAGCCCGGTCGTCGGCGGGATGATCCCGTGGTGGAGCGACATCACCGCGGCGAACGCCTCGATCGCCCCCGCGGCCCCCAGGCAGTGACCGACAGCCCCCTTGATCGAGACGACCGGGATGCGCGGCGCCCGGGCGCCGAACAGGGCCCTGATGGCGCAGGCCTCGGCGGCGTCGTTCTGCTCGGTGCCGGTTCCGTGGGCGTTGATGTGGTCGACCTCGCCGGGGCCCGCCCTCGCGGACTGCAGCGCGGCGCGCATCGAGCGGACCAGGCCGGCCCCACCGGGGTCGGGCGCGGTCGGGTGATAGGCGTCCGCCGACATGCCGCTTCCCGCCACCTCGCCGTAGACCCGGGCCCCGCGCTTCCGCGCAGCGTCCAGCGGCTCGAGAATCAGGAAGGCCGCGCATTCCCCCAGCGACAGCCCGCGCCTGTCGCGATCGAAGGGGCGGCACGGATCGGGGTCGACGAGCCGCAGGGAGTTGAATCCCGAGAACGTCGTGCGCGACAGCGTCTCCACTCCACCCGCCACGACGAGATCCTGGACCTCGCGGGCGATCAGGGAGGCGCCCACCCCGATCGCGATGGTGGACGAGGAGCAGGCGTTCATGATCGTCTGCACCCGGCCGCGCAGGCCGAGCCGCAGGGCGATGACGTCGGCGGTGGCCGCCTGGAAAAACCCGAGGGCCGACGAGGGCCTCGGCTCAACCCCCGCGAGCGTCCTTCTGAAGTACTCCTCCCCCTGCGGGAGTCCGGTCCCGCCGCCCCCCATCAGCAAGCCGGATCGGCGCCCGCCGACGCGGGCCGGGTCGAGCCCGGCGTCCTCGAGCGCCCGGAGCGCGGCGTGGAGCCCGAGCCGGTCCCCGCGCGACAGGCGGGCGCGCTCCCGCGGAGTGAACGGCCCGTCGAAATCGAAGCCGGTGATCTGGGCCGCCGTGTGGGTGCGATCCGCCGAGGTGTCGAAGAGCGTCACGGGGCCGATGCCGGTCCGGCCGGCGACGATCCCCTCCCACGTGGCGGCGGCCGTCGCGCCGAGGGCCGACACGACGCCGGCGCCGGTGATCGCCACGCGCCGCGTCAAGACGCCCCCTCCAGGGCGATGGTGAACTCCGCTTCGGCCACGATCCCCTCCCCCGGCGGAGCGTCCGATCGCTCGGCCCGGGCCTTGAGGCGAATCATGTCGCCGAATTCCCCGACGAGGGACGCGGTGACGAGGAGTCGATCGCCGTAGTGCACCGGCCCCAGCAGCCGCGCCTCGTCGATGGCGACCAGGGCTCCGCCCGCCGGAGACCCCGGAGGGCGCTCGCCGCGATGTCCGGTCCCGTCCTCGCCCGCCAGGGGGATGGCCGCCTGCGCCATCACCTCGAGCAGCAGCGAGAAGGGGTAGCCCGCGGGAGAGGCGGGGTCGTCCCGCACCCCCTCGCCGGAGGTGACCGATTTCACGGTGGTGCAGATGCCGTGATCGAGCTCGAGCACGAGGTCGATCATCCGGAACGGGTGGGCGTGCGGCGGACCGGCGGCCTGGCTCAAGCGCGGACCTCCCGCGCCCCGGCCGGAGCCTGTGCGGGCGTTCGGAGAGGCGCGTGCCAGTCTAGACGACGGTCGGCGTCATTGCAACCGCCCGCCGTCTCTGGTATAAGGGCGATTCCGCCATGTCGGGCAACAACGGTGCGCTCCACGAAGAGCTCAAGCAGTTCATCGTCCGCCGGCTCCGCCTGGAGCAGGTCGATCCGAAATCCATCGCGGACGACGCGCCCCTGGTCGGCGGCGGGCTCGACCTCGACTCGATCGATCTCCTCGAGCTCGTCGTGGGGATCGAGAAGGAGTACGGCCTGAAGATCGCCGACGTCGCGGAGGGCCGGCGCATCCTGAAATCGGTCGACAGCCTCGCCGAGTTCGTGGCCGGGAAGCGCGCCGATTCCTGATCCCGGCCGCAGGCCCCACGCGGACAGACACCTCGTGGTCGTGATTCCGGCGTTGAACGCCCAGGAGACCATCGGCCCCGTGGTCGCCGCGGCCCGGCGCCATGTCCCCCGGACCATCGTGGTGGACGACGGCTCGGCCGACGACACGGCGGAGGCCGCCCGCCGGGCCGGGGCCGAGGTCATCCGCCATCCATCCAATCTCGGCAAGGGGGCCGCGCTGACGACCGCCTTCGAGGCGTTGCGGGCGGAGAGTTGCGCCCCGCGGCCCGGCGGGGCCGGGGGGGAGCGGGCGCTCGACGCGGTCATCACGCTCGACGCCGACGGCCAGCACGATCCGGACGATATCCCCGCGTTCGTCGAGCTCCACCGCCGCGAGCGCCCCGCGATCATCGTCGGATCGCGCGACCGCCAGTTCGCCGAGATGTGGGGGCCGCGCCGCGCCATGAACCGATTCTCCTCGGCGTCGCTGCGCTTCTTCACCGGGGCCAACCTGCCCGATTCGCAGAGCGGCTTCCGCCTCTACGACGCCGGCTTTCTCGAGGACCTGCGCCTTTCGGGACGGCGCTACGAGGCGGAGATGGAGGCCCTCATGCAGGCGACGGCCCGAAAGCTCCCGATCGCCTCGGTCCCGATCCGGCTGCGCGTGGTGGATGGCAGGGCCACCAGCCACTATCGCCCGCTGCGCGACACGTTCCGGATCGTCGGGACGGTCCTGCGTCTCTGGATGGGCCGCCGATGAACGCCCGCCGTGGCCGGCCGAGAATCCTCCTCATCTCGGCGAGCCACTTCGAGGCGGACGGCCGGGTGGCGCGCGTCGAGCGTTACTGGACCTCGGCTCTCACGCTGGTGCACCTCGAGGCGCTCACCCCGCCCGATTTCGCGGTCGAGATGGTGGACGACTTCATGCGCGAGCCCCCGCTCGACACCGACGCCGACCTCGTCGGCATCACGGCGATGGGGCTCCAGATCGGCCGGGCCTACCGGCTGGCCGATCGCTACCGCGCGCGCGGCATCCCCGTCGTCATGGGGGGCGAATGGGTGTCGCTCAACCCGGAGCAGGCCCTCGAGCACTGCGACGCCGTCGTCAAGGGGGAGGCGGAGTTCGCCTGGCCGGCTCTCCTGGCCGACTTCCAGAGCGGCGGCTTCGCCCGCCGCGTCTACCGGGGAGAGAAGCTCCACGACCTCGCGGGCCTGCCGCGGCCGAACCTGGACCACCTGCCGCTCTGGCGCCCCGAGCTGATGCGCGAGAAGGTGTACCGCGACTACTACTTCCAGTTCCCGCTCTACGTGACGCGCGGCTGCCCGTTCCGCTGCGACTACTGCTGCATCACCCAGTTCCACGAAGGGACCTATCGCAAGCGGCCCATCGGCGACGTGCTCCAGGACGTCGACGCCATCCGCGCCAGGGGGTCGCGCAACATCCTGTTCATGGACGATAACCCCGTGGCCGACCGGCGGTACGCGAAGGAGCTGTTCCGCGCCATGATCCCGAAGGAGATGCGCTGGTGCAGCCAGTGCACGGTCCAGGTCGCCGAGGACGAGGAGATGCTCGACCTCGCGGCGAAGAGCGGATGCTTTCTCCTCTCCATCGGCTTCGAGACCATCAAGCAGGAAAACCTCGACGGCATCAACAAGCCGTGGGCCACGGCGCGCGAGTACGCCCGCCTCATCCGCCTGCTGCGCCGCCGCGGCATCCAGATCGTCGCCCTCATCATGATCGGCCTGGACGACGACGACCCCGCCGACTTCGACCGGACGCTGGAGTTCCTCATCCGCAACAAGGTGCCGATGGCGAAGTTCCACCTGCCGATCCCGTATCCCGGGACGCCGTTCCACGACCGGATGGAGAAGGAGGGGCGGATCCTGACGCGGGACTGGAACCGCTACCACTACGGCAGCGCCGTCATCCGTCCGAACCGCATGACGCCGGAGATGGCCGAGCTGAAATTCTGGGCCACCTACCGCGACTTCTTCAGCATGCGCTCGATCCTGCGCCGCTTCTTCCCGCCCGCCCCGCGCAACCTCGCCATCCAGATGCACTACCTGACGGCGAACCTGATCTTCCGAAAAATGCAGCGGGCCGGGAGACACCCCTACCTGTACTGACGGACAGCGGATCAGTCCAGCGCTTCGGCGGGGGCCGGCGACTCGGAGGCGGCCATCCGGGCCAGGCTCCTGCGCGTCAGCGCCAGGACGCTGCGCTGCCTCGCCTCGTTCAGGCAGGTCAGGATCGCCGGGAGACCGAGGACGGTCGCGGCGGGAAGGAAGGTGGCGGCCGCCAGGTAGTTGCCCGGTGTCATGCCGGCGCGCCCCGGCCCCCGTGCGAGATCGAGGTAGTACGAGCCCACCGCGCGGTAGACGTTGCCGAGGAGGCGCGGGAACCCGATGGGGGCGGTCGAGATGAAGCATTCGCCGCGCGCCACGCTCGCGAGCCATTCCGCCGCCGTGACGCCGGGAGCGAGGGTGAACGATGTCGCGATGTCGTCCGGCTGGTGCGCGTCGCTCCCGGCGACCGCCGTCTTGCGCAGACCGACGGCCCGCGCGTAGGCCAGCATCGCTTCGGCCGCTTCGGTGTGCCCGGGCGACATCGTGCTGTTGCCTGCCTCGAAGTGATCGAACAGATCCAGGATCTCCTCGACATAGGCCCGCGGCCGCTTCTGGAAACGGTACGACAGGAACGGATGGTTGAGGACGTGCAGGAAGCGCCGCCGGCGCAGGTAGCCGACGAGGTCGTAGACGCTCGGGCGGAGGCGCTGCACCTCGCGGTGCGACGCCTCGTCCAAGCCGAAGACGTTGACGTGGACCCACTGCCCGGTATCGGGGAATCGGGTCTCCACCTCCTCCCCGACGATGACCTCGGGCTCCAGCTCGGGTCGCGCATCGAGGAGGGCCAGGCAGCCGTCGATCGATTCGTGGTCGGTGATCGCCACGAAGTCCATGCCGGCTCTCCTGGCGCGCTCGTAGACCTCGATCGGATCGGCATGCGAATCCCGGGCGCGCAGGATGCGGCCGGACCGCCAGCAGGAGTGGCGGGTATGCACGTGGAGGTCGCAACGTCGGAGCGCGGAGGCGTGGAGGGGACCGCTGGAGATCTCGCTCACCGGCTGATAATACCCTATAATGCGCCCCATGTCCGGCGTGCCCACGAGGGCGCTCCACGACAAATTGATGACCGGCCTCGCGGCCTCCCCCCGGAGGGACGCGGCCCGTTTTCTGCCCGCGGGACGCGCGTTCGACGTCGATTCGTTCGAGCGGCTGGTCCTGGGGGCCGAGCGGCGCCTGGTGCGCGCCGGCACGGCCTCGGGGCGCCAGGTGGCCGAGCCCGACTCCGGTCAGCTCGTCCTGCTCTCCTGCCGCAACATCGACGCCTACCTCGTGGCGATCGCGACCCTCTGGAAGCGCGGCTTCGTGCCGCTTCTGGCCGACGCGGACCTGGCGCGCGAGGAAGTCTCCCGCCTCGTCCGCGCCTTCCGCCCCGGGTTCTGCCTGTTCGATCGGCGCGTCGACCCCGAGGGGGGCGAGACCGAGCCCCTGGGCGATTCCCTCCCCGGCCTGCACGCCTGGATCCCTCCGCGCCGCGGCGCCAGGCCGGACGACGGGCGCGACGGGGCGCGGCCCGACGGCCGTCCCGGCGCCGCCATCGTCCGCCTGACCTCCGGAACGACCGGCCGGCCCCGCGGCATCGTGGTCACCGCCGATCAACTCCTGGCGGACGCGGAGCACATCGCCCGCACCGTCGGCATCCGGCCGAACGACACGCTCGTGACCGCCATCCCCCTCGGCCACGCCTATGGGTTCACGCACGTCCTGATGATGCTGGTCCTGCAGGGGACGCGGCCGATCCTCCTGGAGCAGCCCCTGCCGGCGCTCCTCGTCGAGGCGTTGTCGTCCCCGGGCCCCCTGGTCATGCCGGCCACGCCGTACCTGTTCCAGTTGCTGCTCCAGTCCGCGGGGCGGAAGAGCTTCAAGGGGCTGCGCCTGTGCGTGTCGGCCGGGGCCCTCCTGCCCGAGGAGCTGTCGCGCGCCTTCAAGGAGCGCTTCGGGCTGCCGCTCCGGACCTTCTATGGCGCCAGCGAGTGCGGCGGCATCTCGTACGATCGATCGCGTGAGGGGATCGTCGGGGACGGCTGGGTCGGCACTCCTCTCGACGGAGTCGAGGTCACGGTGCGCCCGGAGCGCGGCCACGAGGAGGGGACGGGGCGCGTCTGCGTCCGGAGCGCGGCCGTGGCCGAGTGCTATTACCCCGAGGATGGGACCGATCTGGAGCCGGGGCGCTTCCTGACCTCCGACCTCGGGCGGATCGACGCCGAGGGACGCATTCGAATCGTCGGCCGCGTCGATCGGATGATCAACGTGGGCGGCCGCAAGGTGAATCCGGCGGAGGTGGAGTCGGTGCTCCGCGCCGTGCCCGGCGTGCGCCAGGCGGTGGTCCTGGGCGTCCCCGACCGCCATCGCGGGCAGGCCGTCTGCGCCTGCATCGTGGGAGCGCGCGGCCTGACGCGCGAGGCGCTCCTGGCCGCCTGCGCCGTGCGGCTGGCGCCGTTCAAGGTGCCGCGCCACATCGAGCTCCTGGACCGCATCCCCACCAACGCCCGGGGCAAGACCGAGTACCGGGCGCTCGTCAGCGCCGTCCTTCCGGTCCGTCAGCGCGCGGCCCGCCCCACACTTCATAGAAATTGAACCACTGCGTCGGCCAGGCGCCGACGAACCGCTCGATCATGCGGGCGAACGCCTCCATGGCGGCGCGCACCCCTTCCGGGCCGGGCCCGACGCGCAGGGGCCCTTCCAGGGCGATGAGGTAGCGGGAGTGCCCCCGAATTGGCACGCTGACGGCAAGGATCGGCGCGCCGCTCGCCTGCGCCAGGACGAACGGACCGGCCGGCAGATCGACCGGGGCGCCGAACAGATCGATCCGCTCGGTCTGCGGGCCGAATGGCCGGTCCCCCTGGATCGCCACGATCTCGCCGCGCCGGAGCGACAGGAGCAGGTCGAGCCCGTTCCAGGCCGACTCCCCCGCCGACACGACGCGCACGCCGGCCCGGGCGCGCGCCTCAGCCTCGAAGGGGGCCGCCTCCGAGTCCTCCTGCCGCAGCACGACGTTGACCGGCGGCCCCAGGCCGGCCACGTGCGCCAGCCCCACCTCCCAGTTCCCGAGGTGCAGGGTCAGCACGATCAGGCCGCGCCCTTCCGAAAGGAGTGCCATGAACCGGCGGGTCAGCTCCTCGCCGCACTCGATCCGGAGACGGAGCTCTTCGGGACTCAGGCGCATGAGATCCGTGTAGCCGACCATGAACTTGCTGAAGTTGTAGAACAGCCGGAAGGCCTGCAGCATGGATCCCGGCCCCGTGCGTCCGGTGACCCGCTCGAGGTTCCGCCGCACCGCACTCCTCTCGCGCGACATGGCGGCGAAGCAGATGAGCGTGGTCACGAGGTGGATGGGGGGCCGCAGGACGCGCGGCACGCGCGGGATGATGGCGTGGATCAGGCGCCAGGACAGGTCGCGGTTCCAGCCGTGCGTGTACCAGCGCCCAGGCCGCGCGCCGCGGTCTTCCGCCGGCGCCGGAACCCCGTCGCTCGTCATGCAGCGATCAGGCGGGCGAGAGCGTGATGTCGATGTGCAGGGACTGCTCGATGGCGGCCAGGCGCCCGCGCAGCGACTCGATATCGGCCGTGCGCGGCAGCTCGAAGAAGATCTCCATCTCGTACAGCGGCGTCCCCGACGCGGGCGCCGCTTTCAGATGAGACGTCAGCTCGAGAATGTTGCCGCCGGCATCGGCGATCAGCCGCGCCGTGCGCGCCACGATACCCGCCTTGTCCTCCCCCATGGTTCGCATGCGGAAGGCGCGCCCCCCCGGAGGCGAGGCGGGAGACGCCCCCTCCCCGACCGGCTTGACGAAGATGGTCATCTCCTTCTCGTATTCCAGGTGCTTGCACGCCATGTGCAGGCGCTGCCCCAGGTCGTCGCCCTGGCCCGAGAACAGCATCATGGTGGCGAACTCGCTCCCGAGATTGATCATGCTGCTGGTCTCGAGATTGCAGCCGAGATCGAACACCATCTCCGCCAGGTCCGCGACGATCCCGGGCCGGTCTTTTCCGATGGCGGTCAGTACAAAGTGGCGTCTCACGGTGCGCTGATTGTAGATCAGGATCGGGTCGCGCCGCCCCAGGAGCCTCCTGATACAATCCGCCGCGACCCGTGCGATGGACGTCGCGCGCGCCGCCGGCCGAGGGCTCCCGCTTGCCAACTTCCCTCATCGAGGCCCTGGATGAAGGGATCGCCCTGTTCAACGAGCGCCAGTTCTTCGAAGCCCATGAAGTCTGGGAGGACGCCTGGCGCACCGCAGATGGAGAAGACCGCCTCCTGCTTCACGGCCTGATCCAGGTCGCCGCAGGGTTTCACAAGCTCCAGTGCGGACGGCCCGGGGGCGCCGTCGCCCTCTTCAGCAAGGGGACGGAGAAGCTGGCCGCCGTCGGTCCGGACCTCGCGCGCCGCCTCGATCTTCGTTCGTTGCTCGCCTCGGTCGGGGCGCGGCAGGACATGGCCCGCCGGATGGCGGCGACGGGCGCGATCGATCACGACCCCGCCGCGTTCCCCGTCCTCCCCGCTCCGCCCGCGCGGCTCTGGTCCGGCGCCATCCATACCCACATCGAGATCGCCGCCGACGCTCGCCGCGTGTGGGAGGTGCTGACCCACTTCACCGCCTATCCGGATTGGAACCCGTTCCTGATCGCCATTCAAGGCGATCTCCGGCCCGGGACGAGACTCGCCGTTGCGACGCGATTCCCCGACGGCCGCCTGATGAGATTCAGTCCGCTCATCCTGCGAGCCGACCCGCGCCGGGAACTGCGCTGGTGGGGCCGCTCGCGCGTCCCGGGTATGTTCGAAGGGGAGCACGTCTTCAACATCGCCCCCCTCGAGCCGGGCCGCGTGCGCTTTTCCCAGCGAGAGAGGTTCCGGGGCCTGCTCGTTCCGATATTGAGGCGGACACACCTCACCGCCACGCGAACCGGTTTCGAGCAGATGAACGCCGCCCTCAAGGCCCGGGCAGAGCGGAATCTTGATGAAGGGCCTCCGCCGGGCCTATAATCACGCCCAAGCGCCATCGGCCAAGCGTCCTCAAGGAGCGTGATTCCATGAATCTCCCCGTGGTCAGCGAGAGGTTCGGGGCTCAGGCGCGCCCGTGGATGGCACGCAACTCGTCAACGAATCGACAGTCCTGCAGTCATAACTGGAAGAGGCCGACCGCCCTTTTCCGAACTAGATCGCAATTTCGCAGATTTATTGGCTTTTCTCGAACGAGATAATTGGCGTTAGCCGGACAGATAGTTATGACGGATAGAAAAGTGAATCGCGGCGCAACGCTCGCACGCGCCAGGGACTTCATTCTCTACATTCTGATTGGCGTAGCGGCCGTCGGGGCGATGATCGGGTGGGCTTATTATCAAGCCAAGACAGGCGGCCCGCCCGACCCGCCGATGAAGTGGTTCGCGTTCGCAGCTGTAACCGCCATAG
This sequence comes from Candidatus Polarisedimenticolia bacterium, assembly GCA_036001465.1. NCBI lineage: Bacteria > Pseudomonadati > Acidobacteriota > Candidatus Polarisedimenticolia > Candidatus Polarisedimenticolia bacterium. The sequence continues at coordinate 1,840 of DASYUH010000008.1, read as the reverse complement.
CCTTCGGGTACGTGATTAAGGGGCAGCGTCGAAATTGGCGGAACCCGAAATTTTGGGTAGCACTGGGCGTGCTAGCAGTGGGCCACCTCGCGATGGGCATCTATGTGGTATGGCGACTCTCGGCCTTCCCGTTAATCCTCTTGGGCGCTCTCGCTGGCGGTGAATACGTGGCGATAGCACTATGCTTGGAATATCTCGTCCCTGCGCGCCGCGAGAGCTAGAATGTCGGCAAAGAACCGAGTAAGTCGAGACATGCCGGCTAACAACCGGCTGAAGCTGGCGGCGCGCGGGAGGCCGGTGGCGGAGTGGTAGGCGGCGCACGCGCGCCGCAGCTTAGCCGGGGCGTTAGGCTGCAATGGATCAGGGGAAGTCGATCAACATGTTCGCGAGTCAAGACGGTGGTCATAGTAAGGCGACTCGTTGGTGCATCCTGAGCGGCCGACTAGCCAACATCGGGTCGATCGAATTTGCCGCGAGCCTCGGCCTATTCGCTTTGTTGGGCTTCACGGCGACGCTTCTGCTGATTGTCGATGCGAACTGGCCGAAGGCTTTACGCGTTGGTCTTGCCAGTGCAATCTATCTCGTCGTACTCGCTGGTGGGCCATCGATCGGACGGCGCGCCGTGACGGTGTCACAGGCTCCGAGCGTGTGTTGGTTCATCGTGGCCGGTGGGCTGGCTGGTCTGGTCAGCGGCACCGTGCGACCTGACGCGACACTCCGGGTCGCACTGGTGCAGGCACTTGGTGCTGCTTTCTTACTCGGTGGGTTCCATTGGTGGGCTGTTCACGCGTGGCGGCGGGTCTATGCACGACTTGCAGCCTAACAACCGGCTGAAGCTGACGGTCCACCCCGTCACGTGCCTTGCAGAAATCGCAAGGCCCGCGCCGGGGCGGCCCGCAGCTTAGCCGGAGCGTTAGACCGACAAATCATTTGGTCGCGGGGGAACAGTGCTTCGTGTCGGATTGGCTGCGATTCTCATTAGCGTGGGCTGTGCGCCCGCGGTTGTGTCGCCCGTCCGTACAGGCTTCGCGCATGACCTTCCGGTCCTTGAGGGGCCCTCATACACCGGAGTCATCTTTCCGAAGGAGAGCTTGGAAGGCAGGTCGACGGTGTTGGGCGTCCGAGCATCAGCTTTTTGGACCCCCAGCCCAGATATGATCGCCAGTCTCGAAGTGAGCCTTCGAGGCGCCCTAGAGCTTGGGTTGACGGACCCCGAGTTGCTTGACCCATCCTCCGAAGCCTCCCCACAGCGCCGTTCATACCTGACACGGGAGGTTGGCAAGATTCTTGATGAGCTTGTCACGTACAGGCGACAGTACATCGGCATCGTCGTAGACGGTGGGAGCAGAAGGATTCTAGTAAATTGTTTTCCCGGGCCGAGTGTTGACCCATCAGATTTCTACGCCTATTGGCGCCAGCAACCAGTCTTGGTTCTTGATGGCGGGTTCCGCTATTGGCGCATTCAGTACGATGTGGACACCGGTCAGTTCATGGAATTCGACTCAAATGGCTATGCGTAGGCGGAGCGGTCTAACAACCGGCTGAAGCTGGCGGCGCGCGGGAGGCCGGTGGCGGAGTGAGAGGCTGAGCACGCGCGCCGCAGCTTAGCCGGGGCGTTAGCCGGACAGGACATTATGCGGACCATCGTCGTGGTCATCGTTGCCTCAGCATTGTTGGCCTGCACGGTAGAAGCTGTCGCTCCGCCGGCAAGCCTGACGACTGGGAACGCGGAGAAGGCTCCTCCTCCACCACCGGACATCAGGGACGACCCAGCCTGTAAGCTCTTGCTTTGGCCCCTATCGCCAGACCGGGCGGCCGCGATTCTTAAGAGCACCGAGAC
>DASYUH010000007.1 GCA_036001465.1 Candidatus Polarisedimenticolia bacterium | reverse complement strand
CCCCCTGTTTCGCACTCCGGCGGCTGGCGGGGCGCTCGGCCCGGCGCCACGGAGTGCGGCTGCGCGTGGTCGAGGTCGATTCCGATCCGGAGCTGGTCCGGCGCTTCGGTGATCAGGTCCCGGTCCTCCTGCTCCCGGGTGGGGGTCGACTCCAGGGGCGTGCCGCGGCGCGGGACGTGGAGGAGGCGTTCCGCCGGGTGGACGCGCGGCGTCGAGGGTCGTGGATGAGGCGCCTCCTGGTCCGGGCCACGGCGGCGGTGCGCGCGCGGTCCGGCGCGGGCTCGAGGCCATGACGCGCATCGCGGCCATCCCGGGAGACGGGATCGGTGTGGAGGTCACGCGCGAAGCGATCCTGGCGCTTCGGGCCGGCGCGGAGGTGAGCGGGCGCCCGCTCGTCATCGACATGCTCCCCTACGGCGCCGATCACTTCCTGAAGACCGGCGAGACGCTCCCCGATTCCGCCCTGGAGGAGCTGCGCGGCCATGACGCGATCCTCCTGGGGGCCCTGGGAGACCCGCGCGTCCCGGACAACCGGCACGCCGCCGATATCCTGCTCGGCATCCGGTTCAAGCTCGATCTCTATGTGAACCAGCGGCCCGTGAAACTCCTCGCCGATCACCTGACGCCCCTGAAGGGGCGGACGGCGAGGGACATCGACTTCGTCGTGTTCCGCGAGAACACCGAGGGGTTGTATGTGGGGATGGGCGGGATCTTCAAGAAAGGAACGCCGGACGAGGTCGCGCTGCAGGAGGATGTCAACACCCGCAAGGGCGTCGAGCGCATCATCCGGCACGCCTTCGAGCACGCGCGGCGCAAGGGAAAGACACGGGTCCTGATGTCGGACAAGAGCAATGCGCTCACCTTCGGCCACGACCTGTGGCAGAGGACGTTCCGGCAGGTGGCGTCCGAGTACCAGGGCATGGACGCCTCGCACATGTACGTGGACGCCCTGGCGATGCAGATGGTGAAGGACCCGTCCCCCTTCGAAGTGATCGTCACCTGCAACATGTTCGGTGACATCCTCAGCGATCTGGGTGCGCAGATCCAGGGCGGATTGGGGCTGGCCGCGAGCGCCAACCTGCACCCGGGCCGGACGGGGCTGTTCGAGCCGGTGCATGGCTCGGCCCCTAAATACGCCGGCCGGAACGTCGCCAACCCGGTGGGGGCGATCCTCTCCTCCGCCATGCTGCTCGAGGACGTCGGGCGGGCCGACGAAGCGCGTCTCCTGGAGGCGGCGGTCGCCGGGTCCGTGCGCGACGGCAAGACGACGCGCGACCTGGGGGGAAGCCTGGGGACCCGCGAGGTGGGCGAGGAAATCTGCCGGAGGATTCGCGGCGGCGCTTAGGGCCCGGGCGCTTTCGAATCGACCGGGGCCTGCGTCTCCTCCTCCTCCTCCTTCTTCTTCTCGGCCATGCTCAGGGAGAGGATGCGGCCCTGGTCGCGGCCATACCCGAGGGCCACGCGCCTGCCGACGAGGAGAGGCGCCGTCGTGAACCACTCCCCGGGGACGTCGAGCGCGAAGCGACCGACGGTCCGGAGCCTCGGCAGGGACAGACCCACCACGCTCGCTTCCGTGAAGGGGACCACGAGAAGCTGGTCGGCCGTCTCCGCCGGCTCGGAGTCCAGGCGGTGACCCATGCGGATGCGCGTGAGCTGATGGCCGTTTCGCTTGTTCAGGACATAGATGTCGTTGTCGAAGCACAGGACGTAAAGGTAGGCGTCCCGGGGAATCGGGCGGACGGAACAGGTGGCGCCGCTCCGGGTGGTCCACCGGCGCCGGCCGCTCCTGAAACGGAGGCTCCTGATCGACCGATCGGCGGCCGTGAAGAAGACCCGTCCCTCGTCGTACGCGGGTGGCGAGGTGATCGCCGGTCCCGCGGAGTATCTCCAGAGAGGGGCCAGCGAGGCCTCGTCGAGGGCCAGAACCACGCCATGGTCGGTGCCGATCAGGATCGAGCCCGGAGCCGGCTCCGGCGTGGTCGACGGACGCCCGGGGAGGGCCTGGCGGGCCTCGATCCTGCCGGTGGCGGCGTCGATTGAGTACAGGGTGCCGTCGAGGGTGCCGACGAGCAGTCGGCGCCCGATGACGCGGATCGGCACGGCCGGGCCGCTCGCCAGGTCGGCCGACCACCCCGGGAGCCCGTCCGTCCCTTTCAAGGAGACGAGGTGGCCTTCCGCCGTCGCCAGGAAGACGAGCGTCCCGTCGGTGGCAGGGCCGACGGTCAGCGGCGCTTCGACGGACGCCCTCCATGCGACCTCTCCGCTGTCGTCGCGGAGAGCGGCGATTCCTCCGTCACGGGCTGCGGCCACGATCGAGCCGAGGACCGCCACCGGATCTCCCGCCAGGGGCGCCGCGAAGCCGCTCCAGGTCCAGGCGGGAGTGAAGGCGAGCGTCGGGAGCGCCTGATCCTCCCCCTCCTCGAGGTTCCATTCGACCGGCTGGCTGCGGAACACGGTCTTCGAGCGCCGATCGGCGAGGGCCGGCGCGGGGAACAGGACGGTGAGGCCAAGGATCACAGGCGCCAGGAACCTGACCAGGATCCTGTCCGAATATTTGGCCGGGCCGCGCGCGGTGAGGGCCATCCCGGCCATTATAGACTCCAGAAGTGTGTCCGAGTACGGGGCCGGGCCGCCTTCCGCCCGGGCGGACGGGTATGCTATTCTGCCCGGCCATTCGCGGCGCGCCGCGCACGGCGCGCATTCCGGGGCGCGGCATGATCGAAGCACAGAAGGGCACGCGGGACATTTTGCCCGACGAGGTCGGGCGCTGGCAGCTCGTCGAGGAGCGGGCCCGCGCCACCTTCGAGGGCTACGGGTTTCGCGAGATCCGGACGCCGATCTTCGAAAGCACCGAGCTGTTCACGCGCACCATCGGAGAGGCCACCGACATCGTGGCGAAAGAGATGTACACCTTTCTCGATCGCAAGGGGCGCTCGCTCACGCTCCGCCCCGAGAACACGGCGCCGGTGGCGCGCGCCCTGATCGAGCACCAGATGCACCGGGGCGGAGGGCTGCAGCGCCTGTATTACATCGGTCCGATGTTCCGTTACGAGCGGCCGCAGAAGGGGCGCACGCGGCAGTTCCACCAGATCGGCGTGGAGGTGTTCGGCAGCGATCATCCCGCCGTGGACGCCGAGACCCTCGAGATGCTGATGACGTTCCTCGAGAGCCTCGGCATCGCCGGGGCCGAGCTCGCCGTGAACTCGGTCGGCTGTCCGGTCTGCCGTCCGGCCTACCGCGAGGCCCTGCTCGCCTACCTGCGGCCGCGCCAGGATGCGCTGTGTCCGGATTGCAGGAGGCGGATGGTCGCGAATCCGCTGCGCTGCTTTGATTGCAAGGTGCCGGCCGACCGCGAGACCATGGCGGCGGCGCCCGCCATCACCGAGTTCCTCTGCGCCGAGTGCCGCGCGCATTTCGCGCGCGTCGTCGAGCTGCTCGAGTCCTACGGGATGCCGTACCGGGTGGAGCCGCGCCTGGTCCGCGGACTGGACTACTACCGGCGCACCTCGTTCGAGGTGACCGTCCCGGGGCTCGGCTCCCAGAACGCTCTCCTGGGGGGCGGCCGCTACGACGGCCTGACGCGCGATCTCGGCGGGCCGGACGTTCCCGGATTCGGCTTCGCGGTCGGGGAGGAGCGCCTGGTGCTGTCGCTCCCATCGTCCACGCTTCGTTCCGAGGGCGCGCCGCTCCTCTGCATCGTGGCCCTGGGGGAGGCGGCGGTCGATCGGGCCCTGCGGGTGGGGCGGTGTCTGCGGCGATCGGGGCGGCGCGTCGTCTTCGAGCCGCAGCCCGACCGGAGCCTGAAGGCGCAGATGCGGCGCGCGCATGACCTGGGGGCGGCGTTCGTGCTCATCATCGGGGAAAGCGAGATCGCGGACGGATCGGTGACCGTCAGGAAGATGGCCGACGGCACGCAGGAGCGGATGGCCGAGGGACGCGTTCCGGAGCGGCTGCGGGAGATGACGGGTGCCTGAGCCTTCCGGGTTTCCTCAGAGGACGCACACCTGCGGCGCGCTCCGGTCGGACGCGGCGGGGCAGGACGTCTGCCTCCTGGGCTGGGTGGACAGCGTCCGCGATCACGGCGGGCTCCTGTTCCTCGACCTGCGCGACCGCTACGGCGTCACGCAGGCGGTCTTCAATCCGGAGAAGGCCCCGGAAGCCTTCGCCGCCGCGAAGAGCGTGCGCCCCGAATACGTCGTCGCGGCGCGCGGCCGTGTGGTGCTTCGAGGGAGCGCCAACCTCAACGCGGCGCTGCCGACCGGGGAGATCGAGGTGCAGGCCTCCGCCCTCGAAGTTCTCAACGTGTCCGAGCCGCTGCCATTCCCGCCGGGAGACGAGGAGGGGGTGGCCGAGGACGTCCGGCTGCGTCACCGCTATCTCGACCTGCGCCGCCCGCGGCTGCAGCGCATCCTCGAGACGCGCCATCGCGTGCTTCTGGCCGTGCGCCGCTATTTCGACGCCCACGGCTTCCTGGAGATCGAGACGCCGATCCTGACGCGCAGCACGCCGGAAGGGTCACGGGAGTATCTCGTCCCGTCGCGGGTCAACCCGGGGCGCTTCTATTCGCTGCCGCAGTCGCCGCAGATCTTCAAGCAGCTCCTGATGGTCGCGGGGTACGATCGGTATTACCAGATTGCCAAATGCTTCCGCGACGAGGACCTGCGCGCCGACCGCCAGCCCGAGTTCACCCAGATCGACGTGGAGATGTCCTTCCCGGAGCCGGAGGCGCTGTATGCCCTCATCGAAGGGCTGATGGAGGAGATCTTCCGCGCCGCCGGCCTTTCGATCCAGGGTCCGTACCCGCGGCTGGCGTACCGCGAGGCCATGGAGCGTTTCGGCAGCGACAAGCCGGACGTGAGGTTCGGGCTGGAAATTCGGGACGTGACCTCGACCCTGGCGAACAGCCCGTTCCGCGTGTTCTCCGACACCGCGGCCCGGGGCGGGGTGATCAAGGCGCTCCTGGTTCCCGGCGGCGGCGCCTGGTCGCGGCAGCGCCTGGACAACCTGGTGGAGGCGGCGAAGGGGCTGGGATCGAAAGGGCTCATCTGGATCAAATCGACGGGGGGGACCATCCAGTCGTCCGTCCTCAAGCATCTGACCGAGGAGGGGTGCCGGTCGGTGCTGAAGAGCCTCGGCTCGACGGGAGACGACCTGGCCCTCCTGGTCTCCGACACATGGAAAGGGGCCTGCACGATCCTGGGCGCCCTGCGACTGTCGATCGGCCGATCGGAGAAACTGATCGACGAAACGCGCCACGCCCTGCTGTGGGTGCACGAGTTTCCCCTGTTCGAGCACAGCGACGAGGAAGGGCGGCTGGTCTCCTGCCATCACCCGTTCACCGCGCCGCGCCCGGAGGACATCCCCCTCCTCGAGGGCGAGCCGGCCCGCGCCCGGGCCCTCGCCTACGACCTGGTGCTGGACGGCATGGAGGTGGGCGGTGGGAGCATCCGCATCCACCGCAGCGATCTTCAGGCGAAAGTCTTCCAGGTCCTGGGAATCGGCCGGGAGGAGGCGGAGTCGAAGTTCGGCTTCCTGCTCACAGCGCTGCGCATGGGGGCCCCCCCGCACGGCGGGATCGCCCTCGGCGTCGATCGGACCGTCGCCATCCTGACCGGCTGCGCCTCGATTCGCGACGTCATCGCCTTCCCCAAGACGGCCAGCGGGATTGACCTGATGAGCGGCGCCCCCTCGAAGGTGACCGACGCGCAGCTCAAGGATCTGTCGATCAAGGTCGACCTTCCCCCCGATCCACGGCCCCCATCCAAGTAAGACGCTGCAAACGCTTGACTTGCGTGTGGCCCCCTGGGGGCCATTTCATTGACAACGGGGGCGCCGGGTGTTAACTTACGGCCATGGTTTCAGGCCCAACAGGACGCTGAGGGGCACATCGCGCCGGATGCGAAAAGTCGCACTTCCCGAGGAAGTCCTCGTCGACGTATTCGGACACTTCGACGAAAACCTCAAGAGCATCGAGAAGGACCTGGGGGTCCGGGTATCGGCCCGCGGCACCGAGGTGACCGTCCAGGGCGATCCCGAGAAGGAGGCGCTGGCGGCGAACCTCATCGATCAGCTCGTCGGCGTCGTGCGGGGCGGTTACGCGCTCAAGAAGGGGGACGTCGAAATCGCCGCCCGGCTCCTGCGCGACAACCGATCCGCCGTCCTGCACGAATTCTTCGCGGCCGGGCGCCTGCGCGCCACCAATGGCCGGTACGTGACACCCAAGAGCCTCAACCAGAAGACCTACCTGGACGCCATCAGGGACAACGACCTGGTGATCGCCATCGGGCCGGCCGGGACGGGGAAGACCTACCTGGCCGTCGCGGCCGCGGTCAGCCATCTTTCCGAGAAGAAGGTGGAGCGCATCATCCTCTGCCGGCCGGCGGTCGAAGCCGGGGAAAAGCTGGGCTTCCTCCCCGGTGACATGGCGGAGAAGGTCGACCCCTATTTCCGCCCGCTCTATGACGCCCTGTATCACCTGCTCGATCGGGACCGGGCGAACGCACAGATGGAGCGCGGCTCGATCGAGATCGCGCCTCTGGCCTTCATGCGCGGCCGCACCCTGAACAACTCGTTCGTGATTCTCGACGAGGCCCAGAACACCACCTCAGAACAGATGAAGATGTTCCTCACGCGCCTGGGGACCAACTCCAAGGCCGTGATCACCGGCGACGTCACTCAGGTGGACCTGCCGCCGGGGCGGACTTCGGGGCTCGTCGAGGCGCAGGCGGTGGTCGCGGCGGTCCAGGGGATTCGCTTCGTCTATTTCGACGAGTCGGACGTCGTGCGGCACCACCTGGTGCAGAGCATCATCAAGGCGTACGAGGCCTACCGCAACGGGCACCGGCCCGAGCCGGCGGTCGCCCCCGCGCGCCGCCGGCGCCATACCACCGCGCATCACGGCACGCGCCCATCCGCGGATCCTGCCAAGCGGGATTGAGAGGGGCGCGCATGGCGGAATCCTCCCCCGATAGCCGGGACGTCCCGGCGTCCCGCCGTCCGGGGCTCTTCGCGTCCCTTCGCGCCCGGGCGCACGACTCGCAGCAGCGCCTCTTCGCCGCGCGGGTTCCGTGGTCGGTGCTCTTCCTGGTCGTCGTGACGGCCATCGTGCTCGGGCCGCGCTTCGTCCCCGACGCCGGAGTGCCCCCCGCCGGGTCCGTCGCCGCCGTCGACTTTCTCGCCTCCGAGACCCGTGAGTTCACCGACGATCTCACCACGCGGGAGGTGCGGGAGGCTGCGCGCGACGGGGTCAGCCCGGTCTACGATCTGGACAACCGCGCGCTCGCGTCCGCCCTCGAGCACCTGGCGGACACCGGCTTCGACCCGGAGGTGAAGGCCCGCCTCGAGCAGGCGCTGCGCCAGGCCTACGCGCGACGCATCGTCGGCAGCCGCGCCCTGCTTCCGGTGGCGGGGCGGGTGACACTGCGCGATCCGCGCGTCCCCCGTGAATGGGACGAGGTGGCGCCCGCGGCGGCGTTGTCGCTGGACGAGGCGCGCCAGATGGCCCTGTCGGCCCTGCGCGAGGCGGGCGCCACGCCGCAGGACCTGCGCGCCGTCGGCGGGTTCCTGCAGGACCTGGTCATCCCGAACATGGTGTTCAACGGGGCGCTCACCGAAGCGCGGCGGCTCGAAGCGGCCGAGCGCATCGAGCCCCTGGTCGTGCGCATCCCGAAAGGGAAGGTCCTGCTCCGCCGCGGAGAGATCGTGGGGGAGGACGCCGCCCGCACGCTCGCCGGCTACGCGCGCGCCGGCGAGGCGATGACAGGCGGCAGGGCCCTGCTGGGGAGCGTTCTGCTGCTCGCGCTCATCCTGTGGTTCATGCACCGGTACGTCGCGGCGCACGAGACGATGCGCCGCCGGGAGCGCCACCTGTTCGCGCTCCTGGTCCTGGTCACGGTCTTCGCCCTGGCGATCGATCGCGGCTTCCTGTGGCTGTTCGATCACGTGGTCGTCACTCTCAGCAGGGAGCCGTATTCGAACCCGGCGTTGTACCGCTTCATGGCGCCGGTGGCGGCCGGCGCCATGCTGGTCACGCTCCTGTCCGGAAGCCGCGTCGGGTTCGCCTACACCCTCTTCCACGTGCCGCTGTTCGGAATGATGGTGCGGTGGGAGGCGTCGCTCGTCCTGTTCTGCCTGATAAGCAACCTGGCCGCGGTCCACTGCATCAGCGGATATCGCCGGCGCACGGCGCCCATCAAGGCCGGACTGATGCTGGGGGCCGTCAATGCGGCGGCCATTCTGGCGCTCCAGGCCCTGCCGGGGACACCCGCGGCTCCGCTGTCGCACCTTGCGTTTCAAATGTCCTGCGGGCTGGGGGGCGGCATCCTGGTGGCCGTCCTGGTGTCGTTCCTGCTTCCCCTCCTGGAGTCGCTGTTCAACATCCTGACCGATGTGCGACTCCTGGAGCTGTCGAACCTCAACAATCCGCTGCTCCGGCGGCTCGCGGTGGAGGCTCCAGGATCCTACAATCACAGCGTGATCGTCGGCACTCTCGCCGAGGCGGCGGCGGAAGCGGTCGGTGCGAACGCCCTGTTCTGCCGCGTCGCGGCCTACTACCACGACGTGGGGAAGATGCTGAAGCCGAGCTACTTCATCGAGAACCAGAGAGAGGGAGACAACCGGCACGATCGCCTGAGTCCGCACATGAGCGCCCTGGTCATCGCCAGCCACGTCAAGGAGGGGTACGAGCTGGCCAAGAGCTACGGGCTGCCGCAGCCGGTCCTGGACATCATCCCGCAGCACCACGGCACGCGGAAGATCAACTACTTCTACCAGAAGGCCCTGCAATCGGAGAGCGAGGAGACGGGGGAGGTGCAGGAGGCCGACTATCGCTATCCCGGGCCGAAGCCGCAGACGAAGGAGGCGGCGATCTTCATGCTCTCCGATTCGATCGAGGCGGCGGCGCGGACGCTCGAAGATCCTTCACCCGCCCGGTTCAAGGGGTTGATCAGGAAGATCGTCTCGGACGTCATCCTCGACGATCAGCTCGACGAGTCGGACTTGACGTTTTCAGACCTTGAGAGGGCCGAGGCGGCGTTCCTGCGCACGCTCAGCAGCATCTACCACCACCGCATCGACTATCCCGGCTTCGATTTCGACAGGACGCCGGAGCGCTCGTTCCACGGGAGCCGGACGCACGACGAGCCGCCCCCGACGATCAAACGATGGGGACGGTAGAGATCGTGGTGGCTCACCCGGCCGGCCGGCGCCTGGCCCGGCGCTGCTCGACCCTCATCAAGCGGCTCCTGACGGAGACCGGCCGGCCGCGCGCCGGCGTCACGCTCCTGCTCGCGTCCGACCGCGAGGTACGACGATTGAACCGGGCGTGGCTCGACCGTGACCGGACGACGGATGTCCTGTCGTTTCCGGCCGGGGGAGATCTGGAGCCCGGCCGGCCCCACCTGGGAGACATCGCCATCTCGCTCTCCCAGGCGGCCCGCCAGGCGCGCCGGGCCGGGTGGCCCCTCCGGAACGAGGTCGCCCTGCTCCTGACGCATGGATTTCTGCATCTTCTCGGCTACGATCACGAAACGGACCGGGGCACCATGCGGCGCCTGGAGGAGGGTCTCCTGGGCCGCGCCGCCCGTGTCCGCCTGGCGCAGCGGCGCGTGCCCTGGGGTGTGCCGGGGGCGGCGCCCGGGCGGGGGCGCAGGAGACGCCCGGAGGACTGAACTCGATGAGCGACATTCACGAAGGCCCCGCACCCTCGTTCGGGGCGGCCGTTCCGGAGGGGTTCCGCTGCGGATTCGTGGCCCTGGCCGGACGGGCCAATGTCGGCAAGTCGACCCTGCTGAACCGCATCGTGGGCGCGAAGCTGTCCATCGTGTCCGAAGTGCCGCAGACCACGCGCTTCCCCGTCCGCGGCATCCTGCACCGACCCGGCCTCCAGGTGGTCTTCATCGACACGCCCGGCATCCACAAGCCGCGCTACCGCATGAACGAGGAGATGGTCCGGCTGGCCACGCGCGTCCTGAGGGAGGTGGATCTGGTGGTGGTCCTGGTCGACGCGTCCGAGGGGCTCGGACCGGGCGACCGGTTCGCATTTGATCTTTTGAAGCAGTCACGGTCGCGGTGCATCCTGGTCCTCAACAAGCTGGACCTGATCCAGAAAGAGGAGCTGTTGCCGCAGATGGAGGAGGCCGGGCGCACCGGTCTGTTCGACGAGATTGTCCCCGTGTCGGCCAAAACCGGCGAGAACTGCGATCGGCTGGAGGCGGCTGTCGGCGCGCGCATGCCGCCGGGTCCGCCCCACTTCCCCGAGGACATGCTGACCGATCTGCCTCAGCTTCAGGCGATTGCCGAGCTGATTCGCGAACAGGTGTTCATCCAGACCCGGCAGGAGGTGCCGCACGCTTCGGCCGTGATGGTCGAGCTGGTGGAGACGGACCCCAGGGGCCTGGTGACGATCCACGCCACGGTCGTGACCGATCGCGAGTCCCAGAAAGGGATCCTGATCGGCGAGGGAGGCCGCATGATGAAGGCGATCGGCTCGGCGGCGCGGCGCGGCCTGGAGGAGTACCTCGCCGCGCGCGTCCACCTGTCGCTCTGGGTCAAGGTCAAGAAGAACTGGCGCGACGACACCGCTCTCCTGCGTCTGATCGGGCTCCCGGTCGCGTAGCAGCCTCCCGGGAGACGCGCGGCGGGCAATCGCCGGGCGGGTGCCCGCTTCGATGGGATAGAATGGCCGCCGCTTTCACGAGGCCGTCCGGGTGATCCGGGAGACCTTGGGAATGGGGCCATGAAAGACACCACCGTCCTCCTCGAATCGGTCCGCAAGCTCCTCCGCCGGGGGGCGACCGTCCACCTCCTCAACATGCTCCTGAAAGTCAGGCCCGCCGATCTCGCGGAGGCATTCAAGTCGCTCGACGAGCAGGAGAAAGCGGCCGCCTTCCGGCTTCTGGCCGAGCGCGCCGTGCCGCAGGCGGCCGCGCTTCTGGGACTGATTCACCCGGCGCACCGCGCGGACGTGCTGGGCGGCATGGGTCCGGAGGAGCTCGCGCGTGTCCTGCAGCGCCTGCCCTCCGACGACGTGGCCGAAATCCTGTCGATCGGGTCCCAGGAGGACCGCGATCGAATCCTGTCGCTGATGCAGAAGGAGACCTCCGAGGAGATCCAGGAGCTCCTGGAACACGAAGAGGACACGGCGGGGCGGATCATGACGACACGCTTCCTGGCCCTGCCGGAGTCCACCTCGGTGCAGGAGGCGATCGCCTGCGTGCAGAAGGCCCAGGAAGCGGAAATGGTCTTCTATCTCTACGTGGTGGACGCGCAGGGGAGCCTGAAGGGGGTCCTGTCCCTGCGCCGGCTTCTCTCCGTCCCTCCCGCGACCGCGCTCAAGGACATCATGACCTCCGACGTCATATCGGCCCGCGCGGAGACCGACCAGGAGGAGGTGGCGCGGATCGTGTCGCAATACGATCTCCTGGCCGTGCCCGTGGTGGACGCCGAGAACGTCCTGATCGGCATCGTCACGATCGACGACGTGGTCGACGTGATGCGCGAGGAGGCCACCGAGGACATCTACAAGCTGGCCGGGACGTCGGACGAGGAGCGACTCACCCGGTCGACGCTCAAGGCCGCGCGGCTCCGCCTGCCCTGGTTGTTCGCGGCCTTCGGGGGGGGGTTGCTCGGCGCGCTGGTGATCCGGGCGTACACGCCCTGGATCGCCCGGGCGGCAACCCTGGCCTGCTTCATCCCGGTGGTGCTGGGGATGGGCGGGAACATCGGCACGCAGGCCGCCACCATCATGGCCCGGGGGCTTTCCACCGGACGGATCTCGTTGCGCCTGGTCTCCGAGGTCATCTTCAAGGAGATCCGCATCGCGCTCCTGCTCGGGTCGATCTACGGCACGCTGCTGGGGGTCGCGGCGGTCTTCCTCGTGGGCCTCCGGCCGGCGGAGGGCCTGGCCGTGGGGCTGTCGCTCTGGATGTCGATGGGCATGGCGGCGGTCCTCGGCGCGGTCCTGCCGATGATCCTCAAGTCGGTCCACATCGATCCGGCCGTCGCGACCAGCCCCTTCGTGACGACCGCGGTCGACCTGCTCGGACTGCTGGCATTCTTCGGCGTGGCCGGGCCCCGCCTGGCGGGACCTTAGGTGCCGATGAGGGAGACCGAGGCGATGGTGCTGCGGTCGCACCCGCTCGGCGAATCGGACCGCATCGTGACCTTCCTGACCCGCTCCTCGGGCAAGGTCCGCGGCGTGGCCAAGGGGGCCCGCAGGAGCCGCCGTCGCTTCGGGAGCAATCTCGAGCCCTTGAGCCGTGTGAGGCTGTCGTACTTCGAGCGCGAGGGGGCCGAGCTGGCGCGCATCGAGGGGGCGGAGCTTCTCGAGTCGTTCTACCGGCTTCAGGAAGATCCCGAGCGCGGCGCGGTCCTGGCCTGCATGGCGGAGGTCGCCGACGCCTTCGCACGCGAGCAGCAGGAGGACGAGCCGTACTTCCGGCTCCTGCATACCGTCCTCCGGGCCGTCCGGGACGGCCTTGATCTCGGCCTGGGGGCGCGCTACTTCGAGATCTGGACGCTGCGGCTGCACGGAGTCCTGCCGCCCCTGGCGGTGTGCTCGTCGTGCGGATCGGATCTGGCCACGCAGGGGGGTGTGTTTCACCGCCGGGAAGGGGGGGTGGCCTGCCGGCGCTGCGTGCCCGGAGCCACGGCCGGCAGCGTCGCCTTGTCGAGGGAGGCGCTCGTGACGGTGGCCTCGATTTTGAGGGAATCGCCCGCGGCGTTGATTGGACGGGCGGTCGCTCCCCGGGCGCTGCAGCCGCTCCAGGCGTTTGCCGAGGCGCTGTTCCTCGATCTCACGGAGCGGCGCTTCAAGAGCTACGATGTCCTGCGCGCGTTGCGCGGGGCCCGGCACTAAAGGACGGGGAAGCACGACATGGCGCTCAACTTCCAGCAGCTGATCCTGGCGCTGCAGGCATTCTGGGCGGGGGAAGGCGCCGTGGTGCAGCAGCCGTACGATGTGGAGGTGGGGGCCGGGACGATGCACCCGGACACGTTCTTCCGCGTCCTCGGCCCGGAGCCGTGGCGCGCGGCCTACTGCTCGCCGTCACGCCGTCCGGTGGACGGCCGCTACGGGCAGAACCCCTTCCGCGTCTACCGGCATTACCAGTTCCAGGTGGTCCTCAAGCCGTCCCCGCCCGACGTGCAGGAGATCTACCTCCGTTCCCTGGCCGCGTTCGGCATCGAGCCGCGCGAACACGACATCCGCTTCGACGAGGACAACTGGGAGTCTCCGACCCTGGGGGCGGCGGGAGTCGGCTGGCAGGTGCTGATGGACGGGATGGAGATCAGCCAGTTCACCTATTTCCAGCAGGCGGGCGGTATCGAGCTGACCCCGATCACCGCCGAGATCACCTACGGTTCGGAGCGCATCGCCATGTTCCTGAACGGCGTGGCGAACGTCTTCGACCTGGAATGGGCGCCGGGGGTCTCCTATGGCGACGTGCGCCGCCAGGAGGAGATCGAGTTCTCCCGGCACAACTTCGAGTCGGCCGACGTCCCCCTCCTCAACCGTCTGTTCGAGCAGTACGAGACCGAGGGCCACAGACTCCTGAAGCTCGGGCTGGTGCTGCCGTCCTATGACTACGCGCTCCGCTGCTCGCACACCTTCAACGTGCTGGAAGCCCGGGGGGCCATCAGCGTCACCGAGAGGACGGGATTCATCCAAAGAGTCAGGCGGCTGGCCGTCGCGTGCGCCCGGGACTACCTGAAGGCCCGGGAGAAGCTGGGTTTCCCGCTCCTGAAGTCGCCGGCAGGGGAGGGCCCGCGCCCATGACGTCCCGGTCCGGGCCGGTCTTCCTGCTCGAAATCGGCACCGAAGAGATCCCCGCCAGGATGATCGAAGGGGCCCTGCGGGACCTGGCGAAGGGGCTGTTCGCCGAGCTCGGCGCCGCGCGACTCGTGCCCGATTCGGGATTCTCGCTAGCCGGGAACCTCGAAACGTTCGGGACCCCAAGGCGCCTGGCGGTGCGCGTCCGCGATCTGCGGGCGCGGCAGCCGGACGTCCTCCAGGAGATCACGGGCCCGCCGGTCGGGGCGGCGTATGACGCCGCGGGCAGGCCGACCCGCGCCGCCGAAGGCTTCGCGCGGGCCCAGGGGGTCGACGTGTCCGCCCTGGAGCGGCTCCGGACACCGAAGGGGGAATGCGTGGGCGTGCGCCGGAAGGCGAGCGGGCTCCCGGCGGAGGAGGTGCTGGCCCTCAAGGTTCCCCCGGTCGTGGCCGCGCTGGCCTTTCCGAAGACGATGCGCTGGGGCACCGGGGAGCACCGGTTCGTCCGGCCGATCCATTGGGTCGTCGCTCTCCTCGATCGGCGCGTGGTGGACATGACCCTGTGCGGCGTCCGATCGGGACATCGCACCCGCGGGCACCGCCTGGCGGGATCGGGGTGGATCACGCTGGCCGACCCGTCCGTGTACGTCGAGGTTCTGCGCGACCACCTGGTGGTGGCTCCGGTCGAGGCGCGGCGGAGCGCCATCCAGGCGAGCCTGCGGGAAGCCGCGACGGCCGCCGGGTCGCGGATCGCGTCTCCCCCCGGGGCGCCCGCGGGGACCGAGGGGGACGCGGAGCTCCTGGAGGAGGTCACCCAGTCCGTGGAGTGTCCGCTGGTCATCACGGGAGAATTCGACGCCGGCTACCTCGATTTGCCGCGGGAGATCCTGGTGACGGCGCTGCGTCACCATCAGAAGTCGTTTGCCCTCGAGGGCCGGCAGGGAGGCCTGCAGAACCGCTTCCTGGCAATCGCCGACACGCGGGACGATCCGAAGGGAGCCATCCGGAGGGGAAACGAATGGGTGCTGCGCGCCCGGCTGGCGGACGCCCGCTTCTTCTGGGACGAGGACCGGAAGGCGCCGCTCGGGGCTCACGCCGCCACCCTGGACCGGATCACGTTCCACGAGAAGCTGGGATCCTACGCCCGCAAGGTCGACCGCATGATCACCCTGGCCGGGTCGATCCTGCCGGCCTTCGAGCGCTCCGGGCGGCCGGTGGACGGCGGGGCGGCCCGGGAGGCGCTGCGGCTGTGCAAGGCCGATCTGACCACGCAGATGGTGAAGGAGTTCCCCGAGCTCCAGGGAATCGTCGGAGGCCTCTACGCCCGGGCCGATGGGGCCCCGGAGAGCACGGCGGCGGCGATCGACGATCAGTACCTGCCGCGCGGAGCGGAGGACCCGCTGCCGCGTACGCCGGAAGCCGCCATCGTGTCGCTCGCCGACCGTCTCGACACGCAGGCCGGGATCTTCCTCCTGGGAATCGTGCCCACCGGATCGCGCGACCCGTACGGCCTGCGGCGCTCGGTCCTCGGGACATGCCGCATCCTGATCGAGATGAAGATCCATCTTTCGCTCGCCGGCCTGATCGAACGGGCTCTCGCGGGCTACCGGGACCTTTCCATCGAGGGGGCGGTGGGCGCAGGCGAGGCGAAGGCGGCCCTCCTGGAGTTCTACCGGGGCCGGCTCGAGCATCTGGGGGAGGCGATCTCGCCGCGCGCGGACACGGTGCGCGCCGCGCTCGCGGCCGGGATGGACGATCCGTACGACCTGCGTCTCCGCCTCGAGGCGCTCCACGTCCTGCGCCGGGAGTCCGGCTTCCTCATCCTGGCCCTGGCGCACAAGCGCATCAAGAACATCCTCAAGGACCGCAAGGTCGGGCCCCCCGACGGGGCCCTGTTTCAGGACGAGGCGGAGCGGGCATTGGACCGGGCCCTCAGGCAGGCCGTGCCGCTGATCGAGACCGCTCAGGAACGGGCCGACCATCTGGCGGCCCTGCGCGCCATCGAACGTCTGGGCCCCCATCTCGATCGCTTCTTCGCCGAGGTGCTGGTCATGGCCGAGGACCCGCGGCTCCGGGACAACCGGCTGGGACTGCTGCGGGAAATCGGCGGGCTGCTCCTGCGCGTCGCCGACTTCTCCGAGATGGCGGTGGAGGACGAGCCGGCGCCCCGGGGGACGTCTCCCGGGAGGGACGCGGCGAGAGGCAACGAGGCGGAAGCCTGATGGCGCGCCGGACCATCTACTTTTTCGGGGGCGGGCGGGCGGAAGGCCACGGCGGGATGAAGGAGATCCTGGGCGGCAAGGGGGCCGGCCTGCATGAGATGACCCGCATCGGGCTGCCGGTGCCGGCCGGATTCGTCATCAGCACCGAGGCCTGCGGAGTCTTCCTGGCCCACGGCGGGGAGGCCCTGCGCCACGGCATGGGGTCGGAGCTCGCAAAAAACCTGGCGCGGCTGGAGCGTATCACCGGCCGACGCTTCGGGGACGCGCGCGATCCCCTCCTGGTCTCGGTGCGCTCGGGGGCGGCCCGCTCCATGCCGGGCATGCTCGAGACGATCCTGAACCTGGGACTGAACGAGACGACCGTGGTCGCGCTGGCGAAGCGCACCGGAAACGCGCGGTTCGCCTTCGATGCGTACCGCCGCTTCCTGGGAGCCTATGGCAGCGTCGTGTTCGGCCTGCCGCGCGATCCGATTGAGGCGTTTCTCCTGGAGGCGAAGGCGCGGGAGGGGGTGCGACTCGACACCGAGCTGACCGCGCCGGCGCTCCAGGAGGTCTGCCGCCGAATCGAGACGCACATCAGGGAGGGCGTCGGCCGGCCTTTTCCCCAGGACGTGGACGAGCAGCTCTGGGGCGCCATCGAGGCGGTGTTCAAGTCCTGGATGGCGGAAAAGGCGGTGACCTACCGGCGGGTCGAGCGCATCACGGGCCTCCCCGGCACCGCCGTGAGCGTCGTGCAGATGGTGTTCGGCAATCTGGGGGAGACTTCGGGCACCGGCGTGTGCTTCACCCGGGACCCGAACACCGGCGACAAGGTGCTTTATGGCGACCTCCTGATCAACGCGCAGGGAGAGGACGTGGTGGCCGGGATCCGGACGCCGATGTCGATTCAGAAGATGAAGAAGCGACTGCCCCGGGCCTTCCGGGAGCTCGAGCGGGTGCGGTCCATCCTGGAGCGCCACTTTCGCGACATGCAGGACCTGGAATTCACCGTCGAGGAAGGACGGCTCTACATGCTCCAGTGCCGCACCGGCAAGCGCTCGCCGCAGGCCGCCTTCAGGATGGCCAGGGATATGGCCAGGGAAGGGCTCATCGGGCGGCCGGAGGCGGTCGCGCGCGTGACCCCGGGGGACATCGAGCGCCTGTTCTATCCGGTGCTCGATCCGCAGATCAGGCGGCGCGACCTGCAGGCCCGCCTCCTGGCGACCGGCATCGGGGCGGTCCCCGGGGCGGCGACGGGAGAGCTGGTCCTGACGGCACGCGACGCGGAGGAGGCGGCGCGTGCAGGGCGCGCCGCGATCCTGGTGCGGCGCGAGACCTCGCCGGAGGACGTCGCCGGCATGCATGCGGCCAGGGGAATCCTGACGGCGACGGGCGGCAAGACCTCGCACGCGGCGGTCGTGGCGCGCGGCTGGGGAAAGACCTGCGTGGTCGGCTGCGAGGCGCTGTCGGTCGACGAGGAGCGGAAACAGGTCCGGATTGGCCAGCGGGTGCTGCGGCCGGGCGACCCTCTCACTCTGGACGGCACGGAGGGCGTGGTCTACGACGGGGCGTTTCCGCTGGTGCGGCCCGAGCTTCCCGACGCCTATCACGAGGTCATGGCGTGGGCCGACGCCCTCAGGCGGCTCGGAGTGCGGGCCAATGTCGACACGCCGTATGATGCCCGCAAGGCGGTGGAGATGGGCGCGGAGGGGATCGGTCTGTGCCGCACCGAGCACATGTTCTTCGACAGCGAGGAGCGCCGGCTCGCGATCCGCGAGATGATCCTGGCCCAGGACCCGGAGGCGCGCGAGCGCGCTCTGGCGCGCCTCCAGCCGTTCCAGCGGCAGGACTTCGAGGGGATCTTCGAGGCTATGGACGGTCTCCCGGTGACCATCCGGCTCATCGATCCGCCCCTGCACGAGTTCCTGCCCCACGGCGCGGAGGAGCAGGGGGCCCTGGCGGCCCGGCTGCAGCTGCCGATCGAGACGGTGGCCCAGCGCGTCGAGCAGCTCAAGGAGGCGAACCCGATGCTCGGGCACCGGGGCTGCCGCGTCGGTCTCACCTACCCGGAGATCGTCGACATGCAGGTGCGCGCCATCATGGAGGCGGCCGTGGCGGTGCGCCGTCGCGGTGTCAAGGTCCTGCCCGAGATCATGCACCCTCTGATCATGGACCCGAAGGAGTTCGAGCTCCTGTCCCGGCGCACGCGCCTGGCGGCCGATCAGGTCCTCGCCAGCCACCGACAGGCCATCCCGTACCTGGTCGGCACCATGATCGAAGTGCCGCGCGCCGCGCTGCTGGCGGAGCCGATCGGCCGTCTCGCAGATTTCTTCTCGTTCGGCACGAACGACCTCACCCAGATGACCATGGCGTTGTCGCGCGACGACTCCGGGCGCTTCCTGCCCGACTATGTGGACGAGAAGCGGCTCGGAATCCTCGCGGACGATCCGTTCCAGACGCTCGACCGGGAGGGGGTCGGGGAGCTGGTGCTCCTGGCCATCGAGCGCGGACGCCGGGGCCGTCCGGGCCTGAAGATCGGCATCTGTGGCGAGCATGGCGGGGAGGCGGACTCGGTCCGTTTCTGCCACCGCGCCGGAATGGACTACGTGAGCTGTTCGCCCTACCGCATCCCGATCGCGCGGCTGGCGGCGGCGCAGGCCGCCATCGAGTCGCGGCGTCCGGCGGCGTCCGCGCGGAGCCGGGCGAGGGGCGCCGGTCGCCCCGGAGCCGGGGACGGGCGGCGCAGGACAACCCCCGGCGGGAGGCAGCGTGGTCGTCGGCATCCTGTCGCGCAGGCGTAGCCTCTACACCACGCGCCGTCTGGTCGAGAGCGTCCAGAAGCTCGGCCACGAGGCGCGCGTCCTGAACCCGCTGTACTGCTTCCTGGTCCTCAGCCGCAGGGCCCCCGAGACCTACTACCGCGGCCTGGAGGCGCCGGTGCTCGACCTGGACGTCGTCCTGCCGCGGATCGGGACCTCCATCACCGAGCACGGGCTGGCGGTGGTGAACCAGTTCGACATGATGGGCGTGCCCCTGGTCAACAACTCGCAGCCGATCGCCCGCTCGCGCGACAAGCTGCGATCGCTTCAGCTCCTGTCGCGGGAAGGGATCGACATCCCCAAGACGGTCATGGTCAGCGACCCGTCCCAGATCCACCGCGCCCTCGAGATCGTCGGAGGCCCGCCGGCCGTTCTCAAGGTCGTGAAGGGAACGCAGGGGATTGGCGTCATCCTGGCGGAGACGGAGCAAGCCGCTCTCACCGTCCTCGAGACCTTCTGGAACCTCGGGATGAACATCCTGGTGCAGGAATTCATCGAGGAGTCGGAGGGACGCGACATCCGCGCGCTGGTGGTCGGCGATCGGGTGGTCACCGCGATGCGCCGGCAGGCCGGAATCGGCGAGTTCCGCTCCAACGTGCATCGCGGCGGGACCGGGACCGTGGTGGACCTCCCGGAGAACTACCGGAAGGCCGCCCTGGAAGCGACGCGCGTCATGGGGCTTCAGGTGGCCGGCGTCGACATGCTCGAATCGCAGGGCGGCCCCAAGGTCCTGGAAATCAACTCCTCGCCGGGGTTCGAGGGACTGGAGCGCTGGACCGGCGTGGACATCGCCGCCGCCATCATCGAGTTCGCCGTCGGGTTCGCGCGGGCAGGCCGGCGCCGGAAGAAGAACGAAGGGTAGGAGCCGTCCCCCGACACGGACAGGCTCCGGGGGACCTGGGAGGCCGGGATGGCGCTGCGCATCGGGGGGAAGGACGTCCGCCGCGGGACGGTGGAGCAGATCTTCCTCAAGGTCAGCGAGTACTACACCTCCACGCCGGTCAATGTCCCGGTGACCGTCATCCGTGGCGAGGAGCGCGGGCCCCTGGTGTTTCTGACGGCCGCCATCCACGGCGACGAGCTGAACGGCGTCGAGATCGTCCGCCGGATCATGACCGGCTACACGCCCCGGCAGCTCAGGGGGACCCTGATCTGCGTCCCGGTCATGAACCGCGTCGGGTTCCTGACCCACACGCGGTACCTGCCCGGGCGCCGGGACCTGAACCGGTACTTCCCCGGCGACCCGAAGGGGAACGCCGCCGCGCGCTACGCCCACACCCTGTTCAAAGAGATCGTGGGGCCGTCGCGGTACGGCGTGGACCTGCACACGGCCAGCGTGGGGCGCACCAACCTGCCGCACGTGCGGGCCGACATGTCGTCCAAGAAGGTGCGCCGGATCGCGCGCGCCTTCGGCACCGAGATCATCATCGATTCGCCCGGCCCGCCGCGCACGCTCCGCGCCGCCGCCACGACGGCAGGCGTGGCGACGATCATCTTCGAGGCGGGGGAGACCTTCCGTTTTCAGAGAAACATGGTGTCGCGCGGGGTCGCGGGTGTCCGCAATGTTCTGGCGGCGCTGGGCATGGCGGGCGACACGATGAGGGAGCCGCGCTTTCGAGTCATCGTGAAGGTGTCGGAATGGGTGCGCTCGGTGAAGGGCGGCATCGCCGACATCCTCGTCCGTCCGGGCGAGATCATCTACACCGGCGACGAGATCGCCTCGATCACCAATCCGTTCGGCCGCGAGGTCTCCATGGTCCGCTCCCCCCTGACCGGTCTCATCATCGGCATCACGACCATGCCGATGGTCAATCCGGGCGACGCCATCTGCCATGTGGCCAAGCTGGAGAAGACGCTCGCGACGGTGGAGAACTTCTGCGTCACCGATTCGCACGGCAAGAAGATGCTTTTGGCATGACGAGGTGAGCGTGGGAACGATCCGGGTGCTCGATCCGAACGTCGCGAACCAGATCGCCGCCGGCGAAGTCGTCGAGCGGCCCGCGTCGGTGGTGAAGGAGCTTCTGGAAAACGCCCTGGACGCCGGGGCATCCCGGGTGGACGTGGCCGTGGAAGGGGGGGGCGCGGACCGCATCGTGGTCGGCGACGACGGCTCCGGAATGGAGCGGGACGACGCCCTCCTGGCCTTCGAGCGCCACGCGACGAGCAAGATCCGACGGGCCGCCGATCTGCAGGCGATCGGGAGCTACGGATTCCGCGGCGAGGCCCTGCCTTCGATCGCCTCCGTGTCACGTTTGGTCCTGACCACCTCGACGGGAGGGACCCGGGGAATCCGCGTGAGGTTGCGGGCGGGGCGGATCCTCGCCGTCGAGCCGGCGCCCCATCCGCGCGGCACGACCGTCGAGGTGGAGGGCCTGTTCGCCAACGCCCCGGCGCGTCGCAAGTTCCTGCGCGCGGCGGCCACGGAGACGTCGCACCTTGCGGCCGTCCTGACCCGGGTCGCGGCCGCCCGTCCGGGAATCACCTTTTCCCTGAAGAGTGGCGGCCGCGACCTGCTGTCGTGGCCGGCCGTGCCCGATTACCGCGCGCGGGTGGCGCAGATCGTCGGCCGGGACGACGCACCGCGCCTGATCGCGGTCGATGGGCGCGCCGGGGCGATGCGGGTCCAGGGCCTCGCCTCGGGCCCCTCCCTGAGCCGGTCCACGTCGACGGACCAGAACCTGTTCGTGAACGGCCGCCCAATCCGGGACCGGCGCCTGCTGCACGCCATCCAGGCGGCCTACGCCACGCTTCTCCCGAAGGGCCGGTACCCGCTCCTGTACCTGTTCCTGACGGTGCCCGCGGACGAGGTCGACGTGAATGTCCACCCCGCCAAGGCGGAGGTGCGCTTCCTGAAGGCGGGAGCCGTGCACGACCTGGTGCGGGAGGCGCTGCTGGAGGCGCTGGGAGTCAGCCGGCCCTTCTACAGCCTGGGGCCGCGACACGCGGCCGCCGTGGCCGAGCCGGACAGCGCCCCCCTGCCTTCGGGCGCGTCCCTTCCCCATGCGCCTGAGCTTCGGGCGGGGGAGCGGCCGGTCGAGTCGCCGGCCGGCGCGCCGGCGCCCCTGTTCGATGCCGTGGCCCTCTCCCCCCTGGCCCAGTTCCGTGACACCTACATCCTGGCGTCCGCCCCCGACGGTCTGGTCATCGTCGACCAGCACGCGGCGCACGAGCGCGTCCTCTACGAGCGCTTCCTGGCCGAGCACCGCTCCGGCCGCGTCGCAGTCCAGAAGCTCCTGTTTCCCGTGACGGTGGAGGTCGCGCCGGCCGAGCACCTCGGCTTCGCGGAGGCGCGCGCGGCGCTCGAAGGGCTCGGCTTCGGCATCGCGCCGTTCGGCGACCGCACGCTCATCGTGGACGAAATCCCCGCCTTCGTCCCGGCCGGGTCCGTGCCGCGCCTGGTGCGCGAGCTGCTGCGTGAAATCCTCGACTGGCGCGAGGCGGACGGCATCGATCGCCTGCGGCACCGGATCGTCGCCACCTCCGCCTGCCACGCGGCGGTCACCGCGAACCATCCTCTGGATGCCCCGAGGATGAGGGCGATCATGAACGACCTGATGGGGACCGACATGCCGATGACCTGCCCGCACGGCCGTCCGGTCCTGCTCCGGTTCAGCCTCGATCGGCTGGAGCGGGAGTTTCACCGAAAATGACGGGTCCTTGACGCCTGAATGACCGCCGCCCGCCCCACGAGCGGTTGCTCGAGCGGGGGTCTCACCGTATAATCCCGGCACTCATGCGACGACGCGCAGCGGTCCCCGTGCGGTTCCGATGGGCGGTGCTGGCACTGCCGGTGGTGACCGCGGCTCTCCCCGATGCCTTCGCGGATGTCGCGCTCCTGCGCAATGGCCGTTCCCTGGCCGTCACCGATTTCCGCCGCGACGGGGACCGAATCGTCCTGATGATGGAGGGGGGAGGGCAGATCGCCCTGCTCCAGGATCAGGTTGTGGCAATCCGTCGCGACGAGACGACAGACAGGACACCGCGACCGGCGCCGGTCGTTCCGCCGGCATCACCGGACGGAACGTCCATGGCTGGGGCCCCGGAACCGGTCCTGGACAGCGGACCGCCGGACGGCGCCAAGGGTCCCGAGGAGGACGGCCCGATCGAGATTGGCCCGGGCGAGGTCTTCGATCGCCAGGCGCTGCGCGACCTGGCCGCCCGCATCGCGCGCAGGCACCGGGTGGACGAGGCGCTCGTGCTGGCGGTGATCGAAGTGGAATCACGGTACGACGCCTTCGCGGTGTCGCCGCGCGGCGCGATGGGGCTGATGCAGCTCATGCCCCAGACCGCGGCCCGCTTCGCCGTCGGGAACGCCTTCAACCCCGTCGAGAATCTCGACGGCGGGGTGCGCTACCTGAAGGAGCTCCTCGAACGGTACAGCGGGCAGGTCCGTCTCGCTCTGGCGGCCTACAACGCGGGCGAGCAGGCGGTCGATCGGTTCGGCGGGATCCCTCCGTTCCGTGAGACCGAGCAGTACGTGGTGCGGGTGACGCGCGCCCTGTCGCGCTAGGCCACCTCAGGGTGCGCACCGCCCGTGCGGGGGCACCCCTTCCTGAAGCTCGAGCCACGCGCGATCGATCGAACGGAAATGCCGCACTTCGCTGGCCGCCTGAAAATGCGCGCGCGCGCCCAGGCGGCGACCGAGCGCCTTCTCGGACAGGCCGCGGTACAGCAGGATCCATCCCGACATCCATGGCGGCGGACTCGGCGCGCGCTCGAGCGCCGCCTGGAACGAGCCTTCGGCCTCCTGGTAGCGGCCCGCCAGGAATTCGAGTCGCCCTGACAGGAAGCGGGGCAGAGGGCTTTGTGGGAACGCCCCGGCCGCAGTTGCGAGAAGGCGGCGGGCCTCTTCATCCCGCTTCCCGTCCTGGGCGCGCAGGGCGGACTCCACGAGAGAGCGCAGGGACGGCCCTCCGCCAGCGGACCCGCCGGCCCCGTCGCCCCTCTTGAAGGCCAGCTCGACTCTCAGCCGCTCCACCACCTGCCGCTCGCGGGGCGGCAGCGAGGCCGGGTCGCCCACCGTGCGCAGGATCCCCTCGGCCCGGTCCAGGCGCCAGTCCGACACCAGGGCGTCCGCCAGGTAGACCCGCAGCGTGCGGCGCTGCCGGAGACGCTCCTTCCCGGGGCCGGCGGCCGCCGCCAGGGCCGAGTCCAGGTCGCGTACGGCGCTCGAGTACTCCCCGAGGCGCATCTCCAGCCCGGCCATCGATCCCTGGACCAGCGGCGAGTCGGGATTTCTCCGGCGCGCCTCCTTCAGGTGCGCCATGGCGTCTCCGTAGCAGCGCTCGTCGCGGTGCCCGCAGATGAGGGCCAGGAGAAGGCGGGCGTCGGCGCTGAAATAGGCGTCCGATGCGGCGAGCGTCTTCAGCTGCGCGAGCCCCAGCTCGGAATCGCCGCGCGGCATGAACAGGAGCCCTCGCGCCAGGCCCGGAATCTTCTCGGTGTAGTAGTTGTAGGCGCCCAGCCCGAACAGCGCGTCGGCATAACCCGGATCGACCGCGAGCGCGGCCTCCAGTTTTTTCTTCCCGCGTCGGGCTTCCTGTCCCGCCTTGAAGAGGTTTTTGCGCATCGCTTCGACCTGGGACCTGAGGATATGCACCGTGCCGACCGCAACGAGGACGCGGCGATCGCGGGGGTCGACCTCCAGGAGGCGCTCGCCCGACGCCACCGCGCTCTCCACCGCCGACAGGAACGGAGCGTCCCACGAGCGATCGCCGCGATCCTCCAGCGTGCGCCACCAGTACGTGAAGGCGATGAACATCTGCGGCGCCGGATCGTCTGGCGCCGCGCGGGCGGCGGAGCGGAAGGTCGCCTCGGCCTTCCCGTAGAGACCGTCGTGGAGCTCCTTGAGACCGGAGCGTATGAGGCTCCCGGAATCGGGGGGAGGGGTCGCGGCCCGCGCGGGAAGTGCGGCGGCGAGCGCCAGGGCCGCGGCGGCCAGGCGGCGGGCGCGCGGGCGTGACAGGACAGGGCGCGACACGTCTCCAAGCCTACCATAGCCCCGGGCGACGGCCTGCCGCGCCTCCGGGACGCGCCCAACCCCTGGTCGGTTCCCGTCGAGGGCATGACGCGTGTCCTGAGTGTAGTCAGGACGCGGTCCCGCGGGGCGGCGCCGTTCGGACATCCCGTTACAGTTTGTGTCGTCGGCGATGTCCAAAGCGTTTTCCGGAGCGCCCCGGCCGGTGATTTCACCTTCGTCATCGGCGCAAGGCCCTGTTCCAGCTTGGGTTCCGCGAACCGGGGCCCGCCGTGACCATGGAACGCTTCTTGCTGCTCTTCTGGACACGTCACTCAGGAGGGCAGAGTGCATCCCAAGGCCAATATCCTCATCGTTGATGCGGACGCGGACTCGGTCCGCAATCAGACGGGAATCCTGACTCGCGGCGGTCACCGCCTCGTGGCGGTCGATCGCTGCGCGCTGGCGCTCGAGCGCCTGCGCGCCCAGGGGTTCGATCTCGCGATCGTCGCGATGGACCTGCCGGACTTGAGCGGCATCGAACTGCTCGCGCGGATCAAGGAATCGTCTCCCGAGATTCCGGTGGTGCTGACGGCGGCGCGACCGGAGGTCGAGACGACCATCCTGGCGCTCCGCAAGGGGGCGTATGACTTCCTCAAGCAGCCGATCGCGGAGGACGAGCTCCTGGCGCTCGCCGAGAGGGCGGCGCAGCTCAAGCAGATGGGAAGCGAGCGGCGTCGGGCGCTCGAGGAGCTGCAGACGGAGAAGGTGAAGAACTTCGAGCTGCGACGCAACCTGCAAGGCCAGTATGCGTTCAGCGCCATCCTCGGGAAGAGCCCGAAGATGAAGCAGATTCACGACCTGCTGCAGGAGGTCACGGGCACCGACTCAACCGTCCTGGTCATGGGAGAGAGCGGCACCGGCAAGGGCCTGCTGGCCCGCATCCTTCACTACAACTCGTTGCGGGCCGAGCGTCCTTTCGTGGAGGCCAACTGCGCCGTCTACTCCGAGGGGATCCTCCATTCGGAGCTCTTCGGACACGAAAAGGGGGCCTTCACGGGCGCGGTCAAGCAGAAGAAGGGCCGCTTCGAGCTCGCCGACTCGGGGACCATCTTCCTGGACGAGATCGGCGACATCTCCCCCGCGACGCAGCTCATGCTCCTGCGCTTCCTCCAGGAAAGGCGGTTCGAGCGCGTGGGCGGCGAGCAGACCATCGAGGTCGACGTCCGCGTCATTGCGGCGACCAACAAGAACCTGCAGGAGGGGATGGAGCGCGGCAGCTTCCGCAACGATCTGTTCTACCGACTGAACGTCATCCCGATCCACATCCCGCCCCTGCGCGAGCGCGTCGAGGACATTCCGACCCTGAGCATGGAGTTCCTCGAGCGGGTGTCCAAGAAGATCGGCAAGACGATGCGCGGTTTCTCGAGCGAGGCGATGGAGGGCATGACGCGGTACTCCTGGCCGGGGAACGTCCGCGAGCTGGAGAACGTCATCGAGCGCACGGTGATCCTCGCCAAGGGGGATCTCATCGATCTGAGCGACCTGCCTCCCAACCTCAAGGACGGCGCGACCGAAGGGGCCGAGGTCAAGCTCTCGCTGTATGAGAACGAGCGCCTCTACATCCTCAAGACCCTTGCCGAGTGCAACTGGAACAAGAAGCTGGCCGCCTCGGTGCTCGGCATCAATCGTAGCAGCCTCTACAGCAAGCTCAAGAAGTACGACATCGGGCGCAACCCGATGAACTGAGGCGGCTCGAGCGGCCGGAGGAAGCCTGCCCCGGCCCGCCGGTGCCGGGGTGAACGCATGAAGGACTTGAACCGGGGCACCCGGATCTACATCCTGGCGACCTACGCGGCGGCGCTGGTCATCCTGCTCCACGTTCTCCATTCCGGCACCCTGACGTTCAGCACCGAATTCCTGATGCTGGCCCTCATCGGCGCGATCATGGCGCCGCACACGGTGCACCTGGGGATGCGGGTCGAGATGTCGATCTCGCATCCGTTCATCCTGGCGACGATGATCCAGCTGGGCACCGCCAATGCGGTGTTCATCTCCATCCTCTGCATCAGCAGCCTGTGCTTCATCCGCGCCCCGCGCATGGAGTTCTACCGCGCCCTGTTCAACATCAGCTCGTTCGTGATCACCACGTTTCTGACCTGCACCACCTACACGTTCGTCGGCGGCAGGAGCGAGGGGTCCATCGGGGGTTATCCGCTGGTCGCCCTGATGGTGGCGACCCTGGTCTTCTACCTCGTGAACACCTACAGCATCTCGGGGGTGGTGGCGCTCAGCAACCGGTCGAACCTCTTCAAGGTGTGGCACGACAACTTCCTCTGGTCGGCCCCTTCGTTCTTCGCGGGAGGGTCGCTGGCCCTGGCGATGTCCTACTTCCTGGGGCGATTCGGCATCTACTCGTTCGTCCTGTCCCTGCCCTTTTGCGTCCTCATCTATTACTCGTACAAGCTGTACCTGGACAAGCTGGAGGAAAGGAGGCAGCACCTCGAAGACATCGAGCGGATGAACGCCGATCTGGAGCGCAAGGTGAAGGAGCGCACGCAGGAGCTGGAGGTGGTGAACCAGAAGCTGCAGAACTCCAATCTGGAGCTGCAGCGCGCCAACTCGCTGAAAAGCGAATTCCTCGCGAACATGTCCCATGAGCTGCGCACGCCGCTGAACGCGGTCATCGGATTCTCCGAACTGCTGCTCGACACCGGTTCCGGGGCTCTCAGCGAGGATCAGAAGGACTACGTCACGGACATCCTGAGCAGCGGGCGGCACCTCCTGGAGCTGATCAACGAGATCCTCGACCTCTCGAAGATCGAAGCGGGCAAGATGAAGCTGAACCTGGAGGAGTTCGAGATCGGCCCGGTGATCGAGGAGGTCATGGCGCTGCTGCGCGTCGAGGCCGGTCGCAAGCACATCGAGGTCGTCGCCGAGGTGGAGGAGTCGGAGGTCGAGGTGCGGGCGGACCGCGGCAAGGTGAGACAGATCCTCAACAACCTGCTCAGCAACGCCGTGAAATTCACGCATCCGGGAGGCCGCGTGACGCTGCGCGCCTGCCACCAGGGGGAGCGGGTGGCGGTCTCGGTCATCGACACCGGGATAGGCATCAAGGAGGAGGACCAGGAGCGCATCTTTCAGGCGTTCACGCAGGTGGACGGCTCCTATGCGCGCCGCTACCAGGGCACCGGTCTCGGGCTCACCCTGGTCAAGAAATTCGTGGAGATGCAGGGCGGGCGTCTGACCCTGAAAAGCCGCTTCGGGGAGGGGAGCGATTTCACGTTCACCATTCCGGGAGCGGTCGCTCCGGCGCCCGCGGCTGAGGCGGTCCAGACGGCCGGGAAAGGGAGTGGCGTCAACCCGATGACGAAGGGCGCGAGCACCACCGGAGGCCTGATCCTCGTGGTGGAGGACAACCCCATCAACCTCAAGCTGGTCCGGGACATCCTGAAGCAGAGCGGGTACCGCGTGGCGGAATCGACCACCGGCGAAGAAGCCCTCGATGCCTTGAAGTTCATACGCCCGGACCTCATATTGATGGACATTCAGCTCCCGGGGATGGACGGGCTCCGGGCGGCGCGTCTCCTTCGGGACAACCCGGAGACCAGTCACATTCCCGTCATCGCCCTGACGGCCCACGTCATGAAGGGGGACGAGGCCAGGGCCAAGGAGGCCGGGTGCGCGGGGTACATCTCGAAGCCGATCCAGCCGGGGGAGCTGGCCAAGCAGATCGCGGCCTTTCTGAACCAGGGTCCGGGACTCCACTCCAATTGACTGCCTGCGGCGCGGACCGCGCCAGGAGAGGATGATGAGCGCACAGCAGGACGCCCCCGGCGCATCGGTCCTGGTGGTGGACGACGATCATCGCAACGTGCGCCTCATCGAGTCGATCTTGAAGGGGAGCGGCTACCGCGTGATCAAGGCCTACAACGGCGAGGAAGCGCTCGGCATGGTCGAAACCGAGCACCCCGATCTTCTGGTCCTCGACGTGATGATGCCCCGGGTCAGCGGCTTCGAGCTGTGCCAGCGCCTGAAGGGGCGCTACGAGACGCGCCTCCTGCCGGTCATCATGGTCACGGCGTTGAACGCGCTCGAGGACAAGGTCCAGGCCCTCGAATACGGGGCCGACGATTTCCTGACGAAGCCGATCAACAAGCTCGAGCTCCTCGCCAAGGTGCGTTCCGTCCTCAGGGTGAAGGCGCTGCAGGACGAGCTGGAGCGCCGAAAATCGGAGATCGAGGCCGCGAACCAGGAGCTGGTGCGCATGCAGGGATTCAAGGAATCGATGATGCAGATGGTGGTGCACGACCTCAAGAATCCCCTGGCCAGCATCACGGGGAACATCCAGCTCATCCAGATGCAGAGCCACGAGTCGCTGACCCCCGCCCGGCTGGCGGAGCTCCTGCAGCGCACGCACGAGAGCGCCCGGCAGATGATGCGGATGATCCTGAACATCCTGCAGATCGGCAGGCTGGAGGAGCGCAAAATGCCCCTGCGCCTGGAGTCCGTCGTTCTGCATGCGGTGGTCCAGGAGAACGCCGACGAGATGATGGGCCTGAGCGCGCGCGACGGGATCCGCCTGGAGAACCGCGTCGACCCCGATCTCCCCGCGCCCGTCGCCGATCGCGAGCTGGTGAGCCGGGTGATCGCCAACCTCCTGAGCAATGCGTTCAAACACACGCCGAGCGGAGGGCGCGTCGTGGTGGACGCCCTGAAAGAGGGGGACCACGTCACCCTGACGGTCAGCGACACGGGAGAGGGGATCTCGGAAGAGTTGCAGCCCCGGATCTTCGAGAAATTCGTGGCGGGCGACTCGGAATCGGGCAAGCGCCTTCTGAATGATTCGGGGCTGGGGCTGACGTTCTGCCGGCTCGCGGTCGAATGTCATGGCGGCCGGATCTGGCTGAAAAGCAAGGTCCGGGAAGGGACCACGGTCTTCGTGTCGCTGCGCATTTCCGGGCCGGCCACCGGCACCGCCCCATCGGCTTCCGGAGCCTCCGCAGCATGAGCGGCGAAGGGGCCACCGTGACGACGGGAGACGCGGGCACCTCGCCGGACAGGAGCGCTCGCGGCTTCTGCTCGCCCCCGGCCCTGGCCGAGCTCATCCGTGACCTCTACATGGACGAGAAGACCGGCGTCCTCGTTCTCGGCCGAAGCGGCGTGGAGAAGCGGATCCTGCTGGACCGCGGGATGATCCTGACCGCCTCGTCGTCGCTCCCCGACGAGCGGCTGTCGGCCCTTCTGGTCGAGAAGGGATGGATGCGGATCGAGGAGGCCGAGACCCTGAAGGGTCTCGCCGATTCCCAGGTGGCGGAGGTCGCCGCGCGCCGGGGCCTGGTGACGCACGAGACGCTCCTGGGAGCCAACCGCGAGCTGGCGCAGCGCATCCTCACCGCCCTGTTCCGTTGGGAGGAGATCGAGTACCGTTTCGACGAAGGCTCCGTCACCGCCGGGCTTCTGCAGACGGATGTCGTGGCCAGCTTCGAGATGATCATTCACGCCCTGCGATCCATGGTCGGATTCGAGCCGATCCGGGAGGCGCTCCTGCGTCAGGACCGTGTCCTCCGCCTGTCCGACCAGATCTATCTGCCGATCGACCGTCTCACGCTGGCGCCCATCGAGGGTTACCTTCTATCCCGGGTCGACGGACAGACCAAGGTTCGGGACGTCCTCGCGCAGGTGCCGCCCGGGGAGGAGGATCTGGCCGCGCGGTTCCTCTTCGGCCTCCTGATTCTCGGCATGATCAACTTCGTGCCGGCCATCTCCGCCGGTCCCCTCAGCTGCGGCGACCTGGTGCGCGGCGAGGAGGAGAAGCGGCGGCGCGAGGAACGCGAGCTGTCCGAGGTGCGCGACTTCTACCGCCTGGCCCGCGAAAGCCCCCCCCAGACGATCCTGGGCATCGACGAGGCGGCCAGCGCGGACCGGATCAAGGCGGCGTACATGGAGCGGAAGGAAAGGTATCACCCGTCGCGCTTCATGAAGAAGGTGCAGCAGGACCTCAAGGAGGAGCTGCAGATCATCGAGGCGCGACTCCTGGAGTCCTTCCTCGCCGTGCGCGAGCAGAAGCTCGGCGCGGCGCGCGCGGCCGGCTCCAGCACCGAGCGGGTGGTGAACCTCGACCTCGATTCCCTGTCCATGCGCAAGGAGCTGACGAAGACCGAGAAACAGTCGTTCGAGGAGGAAAAGGCCCGAAGGGCGGAGCAGTTCTTCGGCAAGGCGAGGGACTACTTCAAGATGGGTGATTTCTTCAACTGCATTCGCTACTGCGAGTTCGCCACGTCCTACAGCGACAAGAACGCGCAGGTGTTCAGCCTCCTCGGCCAGTCGCTCCAGAGAAACCCCGACTACCGCTGGCAGAAGCGGGCCGAGGGGGCCCTCCTGCGCGCCGCCGAGCTCGAGCCCTTCAACCCCGCCCACTCCGTCACCCTCGGTCACTTCTACCGAACTCACGGTTTGTACGCCAAGGCGAAGAAGGAGTTCGAGAAGACCCTCGAGCTCATGCCCTCCCACTCCGAAGCCCGGGCCTGCCTGAAGGAGCTGGAGAAAGAGAAACACTAGGAGCCGGTGTCGGGCCGGTACCTGGTCGGAAAGCCCCGCCAGCCGCCTCGTTGACACCAGACCCCCTCGTGCTATAATGCGCCGTTCGTCTGGATCGAAGCCTCATGTTCATAGAAACAAAGGAGATAGGACCCGAGGGGCTGGTTGTCAGTCGCTCGATCGACGGTTTTCGCCTTCCGCTGAGCGGCGAGGAGTCGATCTGGATCGATACCGTGCACCTGAACGGCGAGCTGCTGAAGGACGTGGACGGCGTCTCGTTCGCGGGCCGGATCGAGACGCGCGCCACCCTGGCCTGCAGCCGGTGCCTGGAGGAGTATTCCCTGCCCCTGGACCTGCCGTTCGAACTGGTCTACACGACCGGCCCCGAGACGCCGCCGGGAGACGAGAGACGGCTCGACGATGAGATGGTGACCCGAGTCCACATGGATGGCACGCG
Organism: Candidatus Polarisedimenticolia bacterium; assembly: GCA_036001465.1. Classification (NCBI taxonomy): domain Bacteria; kingdom Pseudomonadati; phylum Acidobacteriota; class Candidatus Polarisedimenticolia; species Candidatus Polarisedimenticolia bacterium. The sequence continues at coordinate 55,413 of DASYUH010000007.1, read as the reverse complement.
CATCGATCTCAAGTCGCTGCTGTCGGAGCAGGTGTACCTCGGCCTGCCGCTCAAGCCCCTGTGCCGTCCGGACTGCCGGGGCCTGTGCCCGAAGTGCGGCACCAACCTGAACGCGGGCGACTGCACCTGCGCGGAGGAGAGGACCGAGGATCCTCGCCTCTGGATCCTCAAGAGCCTCCTCTAGAGCCACAAGGACCAGACGATGCCGAATCCCAAACGACGTCATTCGCGCGCGCGCCGCGACAAGAGGCGAGCCCACGACGCACTGACCCGCCCCATCCTTTCGGAGTGCCCGCACTGTCACGAGGCCAAGTTGCCTCACAGGGTCTGTCCGCACTGCGGCCATTACAAGGGGAGGGAAGTCATCGAGGTCGGCGAGGCCTGAGGCAGGGAACAGCCGCCCGTTCCGGCCTCGCCGGCCCGCACGACGACCGGCGTCCCGCGCTGCACGCTGCGTGGGGCCTCATCCGATAAGGCGTGCGCTTCCGGGAAGGGTCCTCGAGTGGAGATTCGAATCGCCATCGACGCGATGGGAGGGGATTTCGCCCCCGCCCACCCGGTTGCCGGCGCGGTCCTGGCGGCCCGGGAATACGGCGCTCACCTGATCCTCGTCGGACGGCGCGACGCCATCGAGCCCGAGCTCGCCAAGCACCGCGCCTCCAGGCTCCCGATCGAGATCGTCCACGCCAGCGAAGCGGTCGCCATGGACGAGTCTCCGGTGACGGCCTTCCGCCGCAAGAAGGACTCGTCCATCCGCGTGGCGGCGACCCTGGTACGGGACGGGCAGGCCGCAGGGGTGGTCAGCGCGGGCAATACCGGCGCCGTCATGACCACGGTCAAGATGATCTGCGGCGTCCTGGAAGGCGTCGAACGGCCGGCGCTGTGCGCCGTGGTTCCGAACCTGAAGGGCCCCTCCGTCTGGCTGGACATCGGGGCCAACATCGACTGCCGGCCGGAGCACCTGGTTCAATTCGCCATCATGGGGCACCTCTATTCCCGTGAGGTGCTGGGGGTGCAGAATCCCCGGGTGGGGCTGATGAGCATCGGGGAGGAGGACAGCAAGGGGAACGAGGTGACGCGCGAGGCGTTCCGGATCCTCAGGGAGACTCCCCTGAATTTCATCGGCAACGTCGAGGGACGCGACATCTTCAACGGCAAGACCGACGTCATCGTGTGCGACGGGTTCATCGGCAACGTGTCGCTCAAGGCGGTGGAGAGCGCCGCCGAGGCCATCCTGCATTTCATGAAGGAGGAGATCTCGAAGTCCCTCCTGGCGAAGATGGGTTACGTGCTGGCCCGGCCGGCGTTCCGCAACTTCCGCAAGAAGATCGATTATGCCGAATACGGCGGCGTGCCGCTCCTGGGCGTGCGTGGAGCGGCGATCATCTGCCACGGCGGCTCCTCGGTGCGCGCCATCAAGAACGCCGTGCGGGTCACGCTCGACTTCGTACGCAATCAGGTGAACGATCGGATCCATGAAGAAATCGTCCGGATCGCGGCGGCCCGCGAGCCCCGCTCGCCGGTGCCGGCCGGCGCCCGCGCCGTCGCGGAGGGAACCGAAGATGCCGGGTGAGAAGCGCGCCGTCATCCGGGGGACCGGGTCGTCGCTCCCGGACAAGATCCTGACCAACCTCGATCTCGAGAGGATGGTGGACACGTCCGACGACTGGATCACCTCGCGAACCGGCATCCGCGAACGGCGCGTCGCCCGCGAGAACGAGTACATGTCCCAGTTTGCGACGCGGGCGGCCGAACAGGCGCTGGAGTCGGCCGGCGTGCCCGCCTCCGACGTGGACCTGATCGTCTGCGCCACGGTCACGCCGGACATGCCGATCCCGGCGACCGCCTGCATCGTGCAGCACAACCTCGGCGCCACGGGGGCGGCCGCGTTCGATCTGGCGGCCGGCTGCTCCGGGTTCATCTATGCGCTGGCCGTCGCCAAGCGCTTCGTCGCCTCGGGAGACTACCGGGCGGTCCTGGTCATCGGGGCAGAGCTCCTGTCCAAGTTCACGGATTTTCGCGACCGCACCACCTGCGTCCTCTTCGGCGACGGCGCCGGGGCGGTGCTGCTGACGCCCGGGGAGGCCCCGTACGGCGTGCTCGCCTCGGAAATGCACGCGGACGGCAGCATGGCCGATTTCATTTACGTTCCGGCGGGAGGCACGCGGGAGCCGGCCTCCGAGCGCACCGTCGCCGAGAGGCGTCACTTCATCCGCATGAAGGGCAACGAGACCTTCAAGATGGCGGTCCGCTCGATGGAGGAGACCTCGCGCGCCGTCCTGAAGAAGTCGGGCCTGAGCCCCGCCGACGTGAACCTGTTCATCCCGCACCAGGCCAACCGCCGGATCATCGACGCCGTCGGGACGCGTCTCGGATTGCGCGAGGACCAGGTCTACGTCAACATCGAGCGGGTCGGGAACACCTCGGCCGCGTCGATTCCGGTGGCGCTCGACGAGGCGGTGCGGCGGGGCCTGGTGCACCAGGGGGACAATCTCCTGTTCGCCGCCTTCGGCACCGGCCTGACCTGGGGCGCGGCCGTCTGCAAGTGGGGCTTTTGAACCCGCGCCGCGTCGGACTGATCTTTCCCGGGCAGGGTTCTCAGGCCGTCGGGATGGGCCGGTCCCTGTTCGACGCGGATTCCAAGGCCCGCGCGATTTTCGAGCGGGCCGATCGGGCGGCGGGCTTTGCTCTCGGGCGCGCCTGCTTCGAAGGGCCGGAAGAGACCCTGCGATTGACCGCGGTGACGCAGCCGGCGATCCTGGCGACCAGCATCGCCTGCTTCGAGGCGCTTGTCGCGCAGGGGCCTTCGGAATGGCGCCAGGGCATCGTCTGCGCCGCCGGCCATTCTCTCGGCGAGTACTCGGCGCTGGTCGCGGCGGGCGCTCTGGAGCTCGAAGACGCCGTCCGGACCGTGAAGCGGCGCGGCGAGTACATGCAGGACGCGGTACCGGTGGGACAGGGGGCCATGGCGGCCGTCCTCGGGATGGCCCTTCAGGACGTGGAGGCGCTCTGCGCGGAGGCCGCCGAGGGTGAGGTCCTCGCCCCCGCGAACCTCAACGCTCCGGACCAGACCGTCGTGGCGGGGACCGCCGCGGCCGTCAACCGGCTCGCGGCCCTCGCCAAGGGGCGCGGCGCCAAGAGAACCGTTCTCCTGCCGGTGAGCGCTCCCTTTCACTGCGACCTCATGGCGCCGGCGCAGGAGAGGCTGGCGAAGGATCTGGAGGCGCTGCGCATCCGGGACGCCCGCGTTCCCGTCGTGCTCAACGTCACTGGACGGCCGGAGAGGAACGCGGAGGCCCTTCGGCGGGCCTTGATCGAGCAGGTGACCCGGCCGGTGCGCTGGGTCGAGAGCGTGATCCACATGAAGGAGATGGGGGTCGAAGGCCTCCTGGAGATCGGACCGGGGCGCGTTCTCTCCGGCCTGGCGAAGCGGATCGTCCCGGGGATGCCCCTCCTGAACGTGGACGATCCGGCATCCCTGGCGAACGCGCGCCAGGCGCTCGGCTGGGGGGGCGGGGATACGGCATGAGCTCGAAGGAGCTTTCGGGACGGGTGAGCCTGGTGACCGGCGCCTCGCGCGGGATCGGCCGCGCCATCGCGCTCGCCCTGGCGGACCGCGGATCCGACATGGTGCTCGCGGCGCGCCGCATGGAGGACCTCGAGTCGGTCGCCCGCGAGTGCGAGGGGCGGGGGGTGCGGGCCCGCCCTCTGCCGATCGATCTGGCGGCGGCCGAATCGATTGCGGCGGGGACGGAGCGGGCCCTGAAGGAATTCGGCCGGCTCGATCACCTGGTGAACAACGCCGGCGTGACGGGCGACGGGCTCCTGCTGCGCATGAAGCGCGACGAATGGGACCGGGTGCTCGCGGTGAACCTGACGGGGGCCTTCGAGATGACGCGGACCGTCCTGCCGGTCATGGTCCGGGCGCGGTACGGACGGATCGTCAACATCAGCTCGGTGGTGGCCTTGATGGGGAACCCGGGGCAGGCGAACTATTGCGCGGCCAAGGCCGGGCTGGTCGGATTCACGAAGTCCCTGGCCCGCGAGGTCGCGTCGCGGTCCATCACGGTCAACGCGGTGGCGCCCGGCTTCATCGACACGGACATGACACGCGCGCTTTCACCGGAGGCGCGCGATAAGATGTCCGGCCTCATACCCCTCGGGCGGCTGGGAACCCCCGAGGACGTGGCGGCCGGGGTGGCGTTTCTCGTGGGCCCCGGAGCCGCCTACGTCACCGGGGAGGTCCTGAACATCAGCGGCGGTCTTTACATGTGAGGGTGCGCGAACAATAATCAGGCGGCCGCGGCGGGGCGCTTGGAAGGGCGCCGGCGGCTGTTCCGAACGTCGGAGAGCCGGGACAGGCACCCGGGGAGGACAGCAGAATGGCGCAGAGCATCGATGACAAGGTCAAGGCCATCATTGTCGAGCAGCTTGGGGTCGATCCGGAGGAGGTCACCGCAGACGCCTCCTTCGTCAACGACCTGGGCGCCGACTCCCTCGACACCGTCGAGCTGGTGATGGCCCTGGAGGAAGCATTCAAGATCGAGATCAGCGACGAGGACGCCGAAAAGATCCACACGGTCGGCGACGCCGTCAAGTACATCCAGACCCACGCCTGATCGCGCACGGCCGGGACGGAGCGGGCATGGAACGTCGCGTCGTCATATCCGGGGTCGGCATGGTCTCGCCGCTCGGGATCGGCAACCAGGAGAACTGGGAGGGGCTGATCCAGGGGCGCTCCGGGATCGGACCGATCACCCGTTTCGACGCCTCCGAGTACGCCTGCCGCATCGCCGGAGAGGTGAAGGGGTTCAACCCGGAGGACTGGGTCCCCAAGAAAGACGTCAAGAAGATGGACCTGTTCATCCACTACGCCATGGCCGCGTCGGAGATCGCCATGCGCGACGCGGCATTCCAGGTGTCGCCTTCGGAGGCCGAACGGGTGGGCGTGTTCATCGGTTCGGGGATCGGCGGGCTCCCCTCGATCGAGCGGCAGCATGCCATCCTGCTTCGCGAAGGGCCGCGGCGGATCTCCCCTTTCTTCATCGTCGGTCTCATCGTCAATATGGCCTCGGGGCAGGTCTCCATCCGCTACGGGGCGAAGGGTCCGAACCAGGCCGCCTGCACGGCATGCGCCACGGGGACGCACGCCATCGGAGACGCCTTCGAGATCATCAAGCGCGGGGACGCCGACGTGATGATCGCCGGCGGGTGCGAGGGGGTGATCGCACCCCTGTGCGTGGGAGGGTTTTCCGCCATGCGCGCCCTGTCCACGCGCAACGAGGATCCGAAAGGCGCGTCGCGCCCCTTCGACCGGGAGCGCGACGGATTCGTGATCAGCGAGGGGGCCGGCGTGGTCATCCTCGAGGAGCTCGGCCATGCCGTCCGGCGCGGCGCGAAGGTGTACGCCGAGGTCGCGGGCTACGGCACGTCGGGGGACGCGTTCCACGTCTCGGCGCCGTCGGAGGACGGCGACGGCCCGGTGCGCGTCATGCAGCGCGCCATCCGGGACGCCGGGATCGATGCCTCGGCCATCGATTACGTCAACGCGCACGGCACCTCGACGCCCCAGGGGGACGCGGTGGAGACGCGGGCCATCCGGACCGTATTTGGCGAGCGCGCCCGCAAGGTCGCGGTGAGCAGCACCAAGTCGATGACCGGCCATCTTCTCGGAGGTGCCGGGGGCCTGGAGACGGCGATCCTGGCCCTGGTGGTCGAGCGCGATCACGTGCCTCCCACGATCAATTACACGACCCCCGACCCGGAATGCGACCTGGATTACGTCCCGAACGAATCGCGCCGGATGACGGTGCGCTTCGGGCTCAACAATTCGTTCGGGTTTGGCGGCACGAACGCCGCCCTGGTCCTGAAGAAGTTCGAGAAGTAGGACCCCGTCTCAGAGGCCCGCGGGCGCGGGCCCTTCAAACCTCGTCGAAGATCGAGTCGTTCAGGCAGTTCAGCTTCGACTCGTAGGACTCCGGGTACAGGAACCACGTGGCGGCGGCCACGCTGCTGATCAGCGCGTTGCCGTCCTGCGGCGTGAAGCAGAAGCCGACCACCTCGGTTCCCTTGTGGACGGTGAGGGTCGGCACCACGAGCACCCCCTGGTTCAGGATGCGGCCGTAGTGTCCGTAGTCCCGACCGAAGGAGAAGACGGAATTGGCCGACTGCTTGTAGGTCAGCGCCATGCGATCATCCTGTTTCAGCCGCGCCAGGATCGCCTCGACGGAGGTGGGCTTGCGCAGCCGGATGTTGAAGTGGATCGCATGCATGTACTGGCTGTTGACCTTCAGGGCCGAGGAGAACAGATTGAGGTCGTAGCCCAGCGTGTTGAAAAGGTGCCACGCGTCCCGGGCATGGTGGGTCCCGAAGCGCTCGTCCTTGTGGCGATTGACCTGGGGCGACGGCACGAAGGAGGTGTCCTGGCTGATGTCGTTCGCGCGCCGGAGGCAGGTGAACCGCCCCTCGACAAAGTTCCCGGGTCCTCCCTCGCGCAGGCCGATGAGATCGATGAGGACCGACAGGTTGTGCGTGTTGCACGACACGACCTGGATGAACTGATCCACGCCGTGCCGGAGTGTGCCGTCGTTGATCCCCCGGGCATACATCTTTCCGAAGCCGAACTCCGAGCCCTGGGCGATGAAGCCCAGCGTGTTGTCGGCGTACTTCTCGTAGATTTCCTTCTTGTTCTGCAGCCCGACGTCCGATGGCGTGCAGTCGATCACCACCGTCGCCTGCCGGAGCGCTTCATGATGCTCGTAGGACGGCTCGATGCCGATGTCCCGGAAGCCCCGCCGGGACGAATCGTCGCACGCCAGACGCGCCCCCCTCTTCATCAGGTTCACGACCTTGGATCGGTCCGTGAGCAGGGGCGTTCGCTTGTGAAACGTGACCTCGTCGAAGCCCAGGAGCTCCTTGCGATCGGAGAACAGTCCGATCAGGGGTTCGCCGATGGTCCCGGTGCCGATGATGTGGACGACCTTTTTCGAAGCCATTCCGATCTCCTGTCCAGGGTTGAAAGATACCATCCCCTGCTGCCCCGGTCAATGAAGGAAAACCCCTGAGGGCCGCACTTCGAATATCCGGTCCGGATGGCCGGTGGCGCCTCCGGGCGGCGGCGGTTTTCTTGACAGGGCAGCACCCATCTCCTAGAATGGCCGTGATTTGCGGCTTTGTCGCGAGCGCCCCCGGGCGCCTTTGCGGGGCGCGGAGGACCCGGATGAGCCAGCGCGAAGCGCCCCGTCCCAGCCTGCCAGTCGGCGATTTGCTTGCCGAGCCGCTGCCGGATCTCGCGCTGCGACTGGCCGGCGGCAAGGCGGGACTCAAGAGGGAGATCACGGTTGCGGTCCCGGAGCGCCCGGGGCTGGCCCTCGCCGGACATCCCGAAACCCTGCAGGCCGGAACGGTGCAGGTCCTCGGGAAGAGCGAAGTCGCCTATCTGGCGCAGCTCCCTCACGATCCCCGGCGCGCCCTCGTGGACCGGCTCGGCGCCGCTCCGATCGCCTGCCTGCTCGTGACCCAGGGTCACCCGCCGCACAGCGATCTCCTGGATGCCTGCGAGCGGCACAGCCTGCCGCTCCTGCTCACGTCCCGTCCGACCGAGCGCTCCATCGAGGTCCTGGGCCGCCACCTCGAGGACCGGCTCGCCCCGACCATCACGCTGCACGGCACGCTCATCGACATTTACGGGGTCGGTGTCCTCATTCTCGGGGAGAGCGGGGTCGGCAAGAGCGAATCGGCGCTCGAGCTGATCCTGCGGGGGCACCGGCTCGTGTCCGACGACACCGTGACCATCCGGCGCGTCGGCTCCCTGCTCAACGGGACGGGGCCCGAGGTGAGCCGATACCACATGGAGCTCCGCGGCCTGGGGATCATCAACATCAAGGATCTCTACGGCGTGGCGGCGGTGCGCGAGCGCAAGGACCTCGACCTGGTCGTCAAGCTGGACGCCTGGCAGGAGGACAAGGAGTACGATCGCCTGGGCCTGGACGAGACGATGTACTCCATCCACGGCGTCGAGCTTCCCTTCATCGAAATGCCGGTCGGTCCGGGACGGAACCTGTCGATTCTCCTCGAGGTGGCGGCCCGGCACCATCTCTTGAAGCGCCGGGGCTACCACGCCGCCCGGGAGCTCGCGGGCCGCATCTCGGACGCGCTGGGGAGGAAGGGGTGACGGCCCGCGAAGCAGGCCCCGACCGGGTGCTGGACATCGTCGTCATCACCGGCCTCTCCGGATCGGGCAAGACGCTCGCGATCCGGGCCTTCGAGGACATGGGGCACTTCTGCGTCGACAACCTGCCCGTGGCGCTCATTCCCGTGTTCGCCGACCTGTGCGCGGGCCGCCCCGATGTCAGCCGCGTCGCGCTCGTGGTGGACGTCCGCGAAGGCACCTTTCTGAAGGAGTTCCCGGCCATCTTCGACGACCTGCGCCGGACCCGCGGGCGACGCGTCCGCCTGCTCTTCTTCGAGGCCGATGACGACGCGCTCATCCGCCGCTTCTCGGAGACCCGCCGCCCGCACCCCCTGGCGGCGGGCGGCGGGCTCGAGGAAGGCATCCGCCGCGAGCGCCAGGCCCTGGCGCCGCTGCGGGAGCGGGCCGACCTGATCATCGACAGCAGTCGCTTCAACGTCCACGAGCTCAGGCGGTACATCCAGGACCATTTCGCGCCCCAGGCGGGGTCGCAGGCCATCGGCATCTCCATCGTCTCCTTCGGCTACAAGCACGGCGTGCCGGCCGAGGCCGACCTCCTGTTCGACACCCGCTTCCTCCCCAACCCGTTCTTCGTGGACGGCCTGAGGGGCAAGAGCGGGCTCGATCCCGACGTGCGCGGGTATCTGGAGGCGATGCCCGTCTACCACGAGTTCCACCGGCGCATCGTGGAGCTGATGGTCTTTCTCATCCCCCAGTACATGCGGGAGGGGAAGAGCTATCTCACCGTGGCGATCGGCTGCACCGGAGGCCGGCACAGGTCGGTCGTCATGGCGGAGGCCGTCAGCGCGTCCCTGCGCGGCAGCGGCTACGAGGTGAAGGCCTCGCACCGCGACCTGGAGAAGGAGTGACGAACCTCGTGGCCGAAGCGGCGGGGGAGACACGCTTCGGCGTCCTGGTGGTTACCCATGGGGGGCTGGCCTTCGAGCTGGTGCGCGCCCTGGAGCGAATCGTCGGCAAGGTGGAGGGGCTGAGGGCCCTGACGATTGGCTGGGACGACGCCCTGCCGGCGGCCCGCAAGGCGGTGGAGGAGGCGATCGTCGAGGTCGATCCCGGCGGCGGCGTGCTGATCCTGACCGACATGTTCGGGGGAACGGCCACCAATGTCACGCTGGCGTTCCTGCGCGAGGGCATCGAAATCGTCACCGGCGTGAACCTGCCGATGCTGATCAAGTTCGCGAACCTCCGGGACAGGTGCGCGCTCCGGGAGGCGGCGGTGCGCATCAAGGAGGAGGGCCAGCGATCGATCGCGATCGCCACGGAGTACCTCGGTCCCGCGGATCGCCCGTGAGGAGGGGAGCGGCGTGACGCAACAGGAGGTCGTGGTGCGAAACGCCCTCGGCCTGCACGCGCGGGCCGCGGCGCGCTTCGTGCAGGTGGCGAGCCGGTTCAAGAGCCGGATCCGCCTGGCGCACGCCGGACGCACCGCAGACGGCAAGTCGATTCTCGGGCTCCTGGCCCTGATCGGGGGGCAGGGCGCGCGCTTGACGATCAGCGCCGACGGCTCGGATGAGAAGGAGGCGCTGCGCTCTCTCATCGAGCTGGTGGAGGCCCGGTTCGGGGAGGAGCATTGACGGAGCCGGCGGGAACGGAGGACGGGACGATCGCCCTGGGAGGCGTCGGGGTGTCGCCGGGGATCGCCATCGGGAGGGCCCTCGTCCTGGAAGGGCCGGACGTGGCCATCTTCCGGCTGGATCTGTCCCCGGCATCGGGTGCCGGCGAGGTGACGCGCTTCCAGCGTGCGATCCGGCTCGCCTGGCGCCAGCTCCGGCACCTCCGGGACCGCGTCCGAAACGAGGCGGGGGAGGCGTATGCCCGCGTCTTCGAGGCGCAGATCCTCATACTCCGGGACCGCGCGCTGCATCAGGAGACCGCCGCACTCATCCTGCGGGAGCACGTGAACGCCGAGTGGGCCTTCCACACGGTCGTCGGGCGGTACACGCAGGTCTTCGCGCAGCTCGGGGAGCCGGCCCTGAAGGACCGCGGCACCGACATCGAAGACGTGGAGGCACGGGTCCAGGCGATCCTGGCCGGCAGCCGGAAGCGGCACGACCTCTCGGAGCTGATGGAGGACGTGATCGTCGTCAGCGCCACCCTCGGTCCCTCCGATGCCGCCGGCCTCAACCGCGAGCGCGTCATCGGCCTCGCAATCGACGGCGGTGGCCCTACGTCGCACACCGCCATCATCGCCAGCGCCCTGGGCATCCCGGCGGTGGCCGGGCTCCGTGACGCGAGCGCCCGGATTCGCACGGGCGACCTTCTGGTGCTCGACGGATCGGAAGGCCGCCTGCTCGTGAACCCCGCGGAACAGGTCGCCGCCGTCTGGCGCGAACGGCGCTCGCGTCTCGCCCAGCGGGAGCTCGACCTCATGATGCTGCGCGATCAGCCCGCCGTCACGCGGGAGGGGGCGCGGGTGCGCCTGCAGGCCAACATCGAGCTGGTCGAGGAGATGCTGGCGGCCCGCCGCTTCGGCGCTGAAGGAGTCGGGCTGTATCGCTCCGAATTCCTCTACCTGCGCGGGGCGCCGGGGTTCCCGGACGAGGAGGAGCATTACCGCGCCTACAGGGAGCTGGCCGAAAAGGCGCTGCCGCACGACGTGGTCATCAGGACCCTGGACCTCGGAGGCGACAAGTCCTTCTCCACCATCCCCGAGCGCCGCGAGCCCAATCCCGTCCTCGGGCTTCGGGGCGTGCGGTTGTGCCTCCGGCGGGAGGACCTGTTCCGCACGCAGATCCGCGCGGTTCTCCGGGCGGCGGCGCACGGCAAGGTGCGCCTGATGTTCCCGATGATCAGCGGCCTGGAGGAGCTCCGGCGCGCCCGTGCCATCGTGAACGAGGTGAAGGACGAGCTGCGGGTGATGCGGGTCCCGTTCGAGCCGGAGGTGCCGATCGGGATCATGATCGAGGTGCCGGCGGCCGCGCTCACGGCCGACCGGCTGGCGCGCGAGGTCGATTTCTTCTCCATCGGAACCAATGACCTCATTCAGTACACCCTGGCGATCGATCGGGGCAACGAATCGGTCGCGTATCTCTACCAGCCGATGCACCCGGCGATTCTCCACCTGATCCGTCGGGTCGTGGAGGCCGCCGCGAAGACCGGCGTAAGGGTGTCGGTCTGCGGCGAGATGGCGGCCTATCCGGTCGCCGCCGTCATCCTGGCGGGACTTGGAGTCACCGAGCTGAGCATGAACCCCGCGGCCATTCCCTCGGTGAAGCAGGTGATCCGGGCCATCCGTCTCGCGGACGCGCGCGCCCTGGTCGAAGAGGCCCTGCGTCTCGATTCGCCCGCGGAGATCGAGGCCCTGGCGCGGAAGCGGGTGGCCGACCTGGCGCCGGCGGAACCCGCGGCCGCCCTGGGGGGGCGGTCGTGAGCATCCGCCGGGTGCCGAAGCCGTGGGGCGAGGAGACCATCTTCGCCCATACCGAGCGCTACGCCGGAAAGATTCTCCGGATTCGCGCCGGTGAGGCGCTCAGCCTGCAGTACCACGAACGCAAGGACGAGAGCCTCTACCTGTTCCAGGGATCGCTGCGGCTGAGGGTCCAGCCCGGCGCGGACGGCCCCGAGTCGGAGACCCGGCTCGAGGCGGGGGACGCCGTCCGGTTCCCGCCCGGCACGCGGCATCGGATGGAGGCGATCACCGAGTGCGTGCTGTTCGAGGTGAGCACTCCCGAGCTCGACGACGTCGTCCGCCTGGAGGACCGGTACGGCCGGGCCCCGAAGGCCCCGGAGCCTTGACACGGGATCCCAGATTTGAGGAGTCATTCCGCGGGTTTCGTGGGAGAATCCCGGTTGCATGAACCGGCGGCGGGGCAGGCCGGCCCGCGCACAGGGTCCTGACCATGTCCGGCAACATCCCGCGCAAGACGCTCTACAAGCTGGGTGAGGTCTGCCAGTTGACCGACACGCAGCCGTACGTCCTGCGATTCTGGGAATCGGAGTTCCCCCAGCTCGCCCCGAGGAAGAGCCGGACGGGCCAGCGCCTCTATCGACAGAAAGACGTCGATCTCGTGCTCCAGATCAAGAGGCTCCTCTACGAGGACGGCTTCACCATCGCCAGCGCCCGCAAGAAGCTCGGCCTGGGCGGTGGACAGGGGGCCCTCGATGATCTGTTCGATCCGGCCCCGGTCGACGAGCCCGGGCGCCTGCCGGAGCCCGTGCGGCCCCTGGGCACGGTGCTCTCCACGGTGAGCCAGAACCTCGAGGAGATCCTCGAGATCATGGAGGCGACCGATCGGCGGCTGCGGGAGAGGAAGTGACCTCGCCGCGCGCCCGCACGCCGAGGGCGTACCCGTTGCCGGCCCTCCTGCTCGCCGTCCTCCTGGCGCAGCCCGCACAGGGGGCGGCGCCCCAGGTCTTCGATCCGACGCAGTCCGACCCGCGCGCCGTGGCGATCGCCGATCTGGTACTGGCCGCGATGGGCGGTCCGCGCGCCTGGGAGCAGACCCGCTTCCTGCATTTCGCGTTTGCCGTCGAGCGCCGGTCCGGGCGCACCGTGTTCCGCACCCACCTGTGGGACCGCTGGGAGGGGCGACTGCGCTACCAGGCCACGGGCAAGGACGGAACTCCGTTCGTCGTCCTGCTGGACCTCGAATCGCGCACGGGGGAGGCGTACCGCCTGTCGCGCGAGGCGCCGGCGCAGGGATCCCCGCGCGACCGCGCCCCGGCGCGCTTCGAACCGGAGGCGGAGCGGCTGCTCCTCACCGAGGCGTACGAGAGCTGGATCAACGACACCTACTGGGTGCTCATGCCGTACAAGATGAAGGATCCGGGCGTCCGCTTGAGGTACGCGGGGGACGTGAGACGGGACGGCTCGGACTATGACCTCGTGGAGCTGACCTTCGCCGGTGTCGGCCTGACGCCGGGGGATCGGTACTGGGCGCACGTCAATCGCAGGACCCACCTGATGGATCGCTGGTCCTACGTCCTGCAGGACGACCCGCCGGGGAGCGAGCCGACGGTCTGGGACTGGAAAGGATGGACCCGTCGCGGTCGCATCCTCCTCTGCCCGGAAAAGGTGACGAGCCGCAAGGGGGAGACCGTGAAGATCGTCCACCCCATCCTGGAGGTGTACGACTCCCTTCCGGACGCGTACTTCAACAGCCCGGAGCCGCTCCCAGGGGACATGGGGGAGCGGGCGGAGCCCCTGCAGTAGGCGGCACGGCGGGCAGCCAGGGCCGTCCCCGTGCCGGGACGCTAGATCACGCCGACCTTCCGGCCGACCGTCTCGAACGCTCCGAGCGCCTCTTCGAGATCCCGGCGCGTGTGCGTGGCCATGACGATGGTCCGCAGCCGGGATTTCTCCTCGGCCACCATCGGGAAGTAGATCCCCTGGGCGAACACGCCGGCCTCGAACAGCTCGTCCGAGAAGCGGGCCGCCTTCGCGCCGGATCCGACGATCACCGGCGTGATGGGCGTCACGGAGGCGCCGGTGTTGAAGCCCAGGCGCCGCAGCCCCTCCTTGAAAAAGCGCGTGTTGTCCCACAGCCTGGCGTGCCATTCCGGCTCGGTCTCCATGACCTCGACCGCGGCGCTGCAGGCGGCGATGACGGCGGGCGGGTGGGAGGACGAGAACAGGAACGGCCGCGCCTTGTGGATGTAGAAGTCCGCCAGGAGGCGCGGCCCGCAGACGTAGCCCCCCATCACGCCGAACGCCTTGGACATCGTGCCGATCTGGATGTCCCAGTCCTCGGTGAGGCCGAAATGGTCCACGGACCCGCGCCCGGACGTCCCGAGGACTCCGGTGGCATGCGCGTCGTCCACCATCGGGATGGCGTCGAATTCGCGGCACAGATCGTGGATCGCCTTGAGATCCGAGACGTCGCCGTCCATCGAGAAGACCCCGTCGGCGACCACCAGGATCTTGCCCGTGCTCTTGCGCCGGGCGGCCTGCAGGATGTCGCGCAGGTGGCCGTAGTCCAGGTGGCGGTAGATGGCCCTGTCCGCCTTGCAGAGCCTGCAGCCGTCGATGATGCTGGCGTGGTTCAGCTCGTCGGAGACGATGAGATCCCCCTCCTGCATCAGGGTCGAGACGACCCCGACGTTCGCGGTGTACCCGGACTGGAAGACCAGGGCGGCTTCCGTGGACTTGAAGCGCGCCAGCCGCGTCTCGAGCTCGAGGTGCAGCGACATGGTCCCCGCAATGGTGCGCACCGCGCCCGGCCCGGCGCCAAACTCCTCCACGGCGCGGCGGGCGGCCGCCACGACCTTGGGATGCCGGGTCAGTCCGAGATAGTTGTTCGAGGACAGCTGGATGATGTCCCGGCCGTCCATGCGCACCCGCGGGCCCGCGGCCGTTTCGAGGACCCGGGGACGGCGGAAGATCCCCTTGGCCTTGAGCGCCCCGACCTCCGCCTCCAGGTACGACGCCATCCTGCCGTTCATGGATCCCCGTCCCTTTCAGTCCTGGCTGACGCGCAGGACGACCTTCCCGCTCTCCCGTCCGATCATCTTCCTGAACGCCTCCTCGTAGCGGGAAAAGGGAATCGTGTCGGTGATCACCGCGCGGATCCTCGAGCGCACGTCCGCCCGCGAAACCAGCTCGCGCGTGGTGATCCACGTCTCGTATATCTTGCGCCCCACGATTCCCTTCAACGTGACGCCGCCGAAGATCACGTCCTCGGCGTAACGTTCCAGCGTGACCGCCTGGACCTTGGGGAGTCCGAAGAGGAGGACCTTGCCGCCGCGGCGCGCGGCGCGCAGGGCCGTGTCGATGGCGTCCACGTGCCCGCTCATCTCGAACACCAGATCGGGCTCGTAGGGCGCCGCGGCGTCCCGGATCAGCCCGACGAGCCGCTCGCGCTCCCGCGCGCGCCCCGGCCCGTCATCGGCGGGGGCCGGCGTCGACAGGAGCGTCGTGTGCGCGCCGGCCCGCGACGCCAGGTCCAGCCGCAAGGCGGTCGTGTCGACCGCGATGATCCTCTCGGCGCCGAAGGCGGCCGCCACGATGATCGAGAAGAGGCCGATCGGACCGGCGCCGAAGAGGACCACGCACTGCCCGCGAGGATCGTACTCGGTGGCGGCGTGCACGGCGTTGCCGAACGGCTCCTCGACGCAGGCGATCTCGACCGGGACCACGGCGGGGTCGTTGATCCAGGCGCAGGCGGCGGGAATCGCGATGTACTCCGCGAAGCCGCCGTCCCTGTGCACCCCGATGATCCGTTCTCCCGTGCAGACCTGGAACTGCCCGCGGCGGCACTGGTAGCACGTGCCACAGACGATGTGCGATTCGGCCGAAATCAGCTGGCCCGGACGGAGAGGCTCGCCGGCGCCGGGTCCCGTCCCGCGCACCTCGCGCCCGACCTCGACCACCTCGCCGCAGAACTCGTGGCCGATGATCCGCGGCCGGCGGAATCCGTCCGTGGAGGCGAGGATCATGTCGCGCACCGACCCGTCCCAGTTGTAGATGTGCCCGTCGGTGCCGCACAGGGAGGCGGCGCGCACGCGCACCAGCACCTCGTCGGGGCCGCACGCGGGGACGTCGACGTCCGCAAATTCCAGGGCACCCGGCCGGGGGGCCGTCTTGCGAATCGCCTTCATGTTCGAACCTGGGCGCGGGGAGATGAATCCAGGGACTGCGCGATCGAGGGATCGCGCCGGACGCGCGGATTATAGCGAGCCGCCCGAGGCGGTGGCAACCGCGGGGGATCGAAATGACGGGTCGTGCCCCGGTCTCAGAAGCCCCAGGTGAACTTCAGGCGGAAGCTCCGGCCGTCCTGCTCGATGACATCCTGAAGGTGCTGGGGTCCGCCGGGGTCCCCGTATTTCTTGTCGAAGACGTTGTAGACGCTGGCGGAAAGATCGAGCCCCTTCGCGAGCTGCCGGCTCAGAAACGTCAGGTTGGCGACCGCGAAGCCCGGCGCGTCGTTGCCGCTGAGGGTCAGTCTCCGGCTGGTGTACTGGACCTCGGCTCCCACGCCGAGTTTGTCCCTCTTGATCGGGAAAAAGGCATTGAGCTTGGCCAGGTGGCGCGGGGAATTGGTCAGGATGCGATCCGTCCCCTGGTCGCGGTTCTCCTGGAGCGTGGAGCTGTAGGTCACCTCGAAGCCGTTCTTGAAACGCTTCGCCACCTCGAGCTCGACCCCCTTGGCGGTGACCTCGTCGATGTTCTCGAAGAGATTGGAGACCGTGTCCACGCTCACCAGGTCGTCGATCGCGTAGTAGTAGGCGGAGCCGGTCAGGCGCAGGTTCCCCAGGGCGTACTGCTCGAGGACCACCTCGAACGTCCGGATCGATTCCGGCTTCAGGTCGGGGTTGGCGTGCGAGCCGTAGTAAAGCTCGTACACCACTGGCGCTCGGAAGGCGCTTCCGTAGAGGAGCTTCAGCGCCGTGCGCTCGAAGGGCATGAGGATCAGCGCCGCCCTCGGGTGGGTCGAGCCCCCGAAGGTCTCGTAGTGATCATGGCGCACGCCCACGCTGACGGCGACCTGGTCCGAGACCTTCATTTCATCCTGGAAGTACAGGCCTCCCTCGCGGGAGCTTCGCTGCGAGTCGAAATCCAGCGGGCCGGGATCGACGTTCTTCCAGCGGAAGTGCTGCTTCAGGTTGTCGCGGAATTCCATCCCGGCAGTCACCGTCTGCCGCGTTCCCGCCTTCATCATGACCTTGGCCTCGGTGCCCCACCAGTCCCCCCAGGAGTGCTCCCGGTAACGGATGATGGTCGGGTAGGGGGAGTAGTACGGATAGTCCCCCCGGTAGTAGTACCGGTCCACGTAGACGCGCGCCTGCACGCCCGTCCCTCCGGCGAACGCATGGTCGTACTTGACGTCCAGATAGCTCCGGTCGTCCACCGTCCGGGCCCCGGGGTCGTTGAATGGAGTGCCGTAGGCGCCCGTCGGGATCCCCTTCTCCCGGCTGTTGGCGGCAAGCTGGACGGTGAAATCACGGAACGTCATGGTTGAAAAGAGACGGTAGTTCCTCTCGTCGTCGCTGTGCTGCGTGACGCCGTTGTTGCTCAGCGGGTCGTCGTACTCCTTGTAGAACAGGCGCTGGCCATCGCTGCGGAACGCGGAGCCGGACACGAGGAACTTCGGCCCGTCCTCGAAGGCGTGCGCGAAGGTGACCCGCCCCGCGGGCGTGCCGTAGCTCGCCCCCAGGCCGCTGAACTGGAGCCGGGGAACGTCCGGCTCCATGCGCGTGATGACGTTCACCACCGCGAAGAAGGCGCTGGTGCCGTACAGCGAGGAGCTCGGCCCGCGGATCACCTCGACGCGATCGACGAGATCCAGGTCGATGAGCCCCTCGGGACCGATGTAGCCGCTGCCGTAGAAATTGTCGTTAACGCGGTGGCCGTCGACGAGCAGCAGGAACCGGCTGTTGTAATCGGAGGGTCGGCTGAAGCCGCGGATCCCCACGTATGTGTAGTTCCTGTCGTAGGTGGAATAGAAGCCGTGCACGCTGCGCAGGACGTCCGCGAGGGTGCGGTAGCCGTACCGCTCGATGTCGGCGGCCGTGACGACGCTCACCGAGGACGGCGCCTCGGTGGTTCTCTGGTCGTGCTTCGACGCGCCGTAGACCACGTCGATGGCCATCAGCTGCTCGAGGGGCAGCTGGGTGAGGTCCTCGGGAAGGTCCTGCGCCTCCGCCCCGGACGGGACGAGGAGGCACGCGAGGGCCAGCAGCACGGACCTGGCGCACGACACGATTCGATTCATCCTGGACGTGTTCATTTGGTTTCCTCCCGGCCTTGTTCATCGTGGACGATGATGGCGAGCTGCAAGAGCTTGGAGCTGATCTTCAGTCCGGCGCGCTCGGCTGCGTCGGTGTTCACGGCGAAACGCACGTGGTGGTCCTGCATGACGAAGTTGACGATGCCGCCCTCGCGGGCGAAGGTGTCGCTGTCCCCGACCGTGAGGACCGCCGAGCCGCGCACGGCCTTGAGAAGGCGGGCCAGCCGGTCGGGGGTCTCCGATCCGACGAAGAGCATGTGGCACTGGGTGGCTTCCTCCTGGGTCTTCACAGGGCGCACGCGGATGGTCCTGCCGCCGACCGACTTGCCCTGCACGGTCTCCTCCAGGGCGAGGCTGGTGGCGTCGGAGCCCAGGATGCCGATGACGAACGAGGCCTCGCCCGACGGCGTGTCAGGCGGCCACTCGACGAATCGGGCGAAGTTGTAGAGAAATGCGGCCTTGACCTGGTGCTCAAGGTCCGCCGAGGACTCCTGAGCCGCCGGAAAAGAGGACAGGGCGAAGAGAGCCAGGAGAAGAACCACGGAGGACGGCCCGCGCGAAGGGACGCGGAAACGTCGGCGACTCGAGCCGGTCGGCTCGCCCTGGTGCATGCGCGGTCTCCGGCCCGGTGGTGTCCGGGCGGATCACACAATCGTATCGGCGCCTGGCCATGCTCAAATATAGGGATCGATGGCGGCTTCGCAACCGCGCCCGGCGCGTTTCGGACGGTTCGTCGGTCGAACGACCGCGGTGAGGGTCGCCGCGCCTCGCCGCATCCGCTTGACGCCCGCGCGGAGCCACGCCTACAATGACCGTTCTTTCGCGCCCCCACCCGGAGGATCGGGCGGTGCGCGGCACGGTGGACATTTCGGGGCGTAGCGCAGCCTGGTAGCGCACCTGCTTGGGGTGCAGGTGGTCGCTGGTTCAAATCCAGTCGCCCCGACCAATCCAGATCAAGTCGGCGTGGACCGGGGCGGAATGCCGCGCGAAGGCGCCGCGGCCCGCCCGGGTCCGGTGCGGGCCGCGGCGATACGATGGCCCGGAGGCGTCACGGGGCCGCATGGAGCCCGTCAATATCCTGATCACGAACGACGACGGCTACGGCGCCGAAGGGTTGAAGGCGCTCGAAGCGAGCCTCGAGTCGCTCGGGACCGTGTGGGTCGTCGCGCCCGACCGCGAGCAGAGCGGCCAGGGACACGCCCTGACGCTGAACCACCCGCTCCGTTTCCACAAGCGGGCCCCCCGCCAATTCGTGGTCCAGGGGACGCCGACGGACTGCGTGTACCTGGCGGTGCACACGATCCTGAAGGATGAGGCGCGCCCGAGGATCGTGGTGAGCGGCATCAACCGGGGCTACAACCTGGGAGACGACATCACGTACTCGGGAACCGTCTCGGCCGCCTTCGAGGCCACGCTCATGGCCCTGCCCGCGTTCGCCATCTCCCAGGAGTTCGGGGAAGGAGCGCCGGTTGACTTCGAGGCGGGGGCGCGCTTCGCTCGACGGCTGGCCGATGAGGTGCTGGAGCGCGGCATGCCGCCCGACACGCTCCTGAACGTCAATGTTCCGAGGCGGCGCCCGCGCGGCGTGCGGATCACGCATCAGGGAAAGCGGCTCTACCCGGGCGGGGTGATCGAACGCCTGGATCCGAAGGGGCGTGTCTACTACTGGATCGGCGGCCAGTCGGCCGAGTGGGAAGACGACCCCCGGAGCGATTTCGCGGCCCTGGAGGATGGCTACATCTCGGTCACCCCGCTGCACCTGGATCTCACCAACCACAAGGTGATGGACCAGGTCAGGGGCTGGAACCTGGAGATCGGATAGGTGGTCACCGACGTCCTGAAGTGGATCGCCGCCTTCATCACGGCCGCCATCAGCGGCCTGGGGTATTTCGGCGTGTTCCTCATGATGGCGATCGAGAGCGCCGCCATCCCCCTGCCCTCCGAGATCATCATGCCGTTCTCGGGGTACCTGGTGTATCGGGGAGAGTTCACCCTGCACGGCGCCGCGTTCTGGGGGGCTCTGGGATGCGTGTTCGGCTCGTGGGCGGCGTACGCGGTCGCGGCCTGGGGCGGCCGCCCCGTGGTGGAACGCTACGGCCGCTACGTGCTCATCTCGCGGCGCGACCTCGAGATGTCCGAGCGCCTGTTCGCGCGCTACGGCAGCCCGATCATCTTCGTCAGCCGGCTGCTGCCGGTGGTGCGCACCTTCATCTCGCTCCCCGCGGGCCTGGCGCGCATGCCGCTGGTCCGCTTCTCGGTGTACACCTTCCTTGGATCGTATCCCTTCTGCTATGCGCTGGCCTATGTGGGCTACAGGCTGGGAGAGCACTGGCACAGCCTCGAGGGCACCTTCCGGAAATTCGACATCCTGATCGGCGCCGTGCTGCTCGCCGGCGGCGTGTGGTGGGTTCGCCGGCACCTGTCCGGGGACGAGGCCTCCCCCGGAGGAGCCCGCTGATGCCCGACGCTCCCTACGTCTGGATCGACACGCCCCGCGATCTCGAGCGGGCCGCGGACTCGCTGTCCCGGGCGGACGCCCTCGCCGTGGACACCGAGGCCGACTCGTTCTATCACTATTTCCACAAGTGCTGCCTCATCCAGATCGCGGACGCAGAGACGGTCTATCTCGTCGATCCCCTGGCCCTGAAGCGCCTGGAGCCGCTCGGCGAGGCGCTGGGGTCGAGGCGCAACGTCAAGGTCCTCCACGCCGCCGAGCAGGATGTCCTGTACCTGAGGCGCGACTTCAGCTTCCACCTCGAGCCGCTCTTCGACACGATGATCGCCGCGCAGCTCCTGGGCAAGAAGGGGATCGGCCTTGCGAGCCTCCTCCTGGCGCATTTCGAGGTCAAGCTGGACAAGGGATCGCAGCGCGACGACTGGTCGTGCCGGCCCCTGAACGAGCGGCAGAAGATCTACGCGGCCGAGGACGTGCGCCACCTCATCCGGCTGCGCGACGCGTTGCGCGGTGAGCTGGAGGCCCTCGGGAGGCTGGCGTGGGCCGAGGAGGAATTCGGGCTGGTCGCCCGGCGCGCCTGGGAGCCGCGGGTGTTCGATCCGGACATGTTCTGGGGGGTCAAGGGCGCCCGCGACCTCGCGCCGCGCGAGGCCGCGGTCCTGCGCGAGCTCTACGCCATGCGCGATCGTCGCGCGGTCGAGGCCGATCTGTCCCCCTTCCGGATCATCTCGGACGAAGCGCTGCTTGCGCTGGCGAAGAAATCGCCCCGGCACGGCGACGATCTGGGAGGCATTCGCGGCGTCACGCCCCTGGTCCGCCGCCGGATCGGAGAGGAGATCCTCCAGGCCGTGAGCGCCGGACTTGCGGTCCCCGAATCCGACCTGCCCGCGCCCCCGCGCGGACAGCCGCGCGGCAACCGGCGCTCGGCGCTGTTCCAGGCGCGCCTGGAGCGCCTGCGCGGATGGCGCAAGGAGCGCGCCGCATCCCTGGGCATCGACCCCGGCGTCCTCTTTCCCCAGTCCACGCTCGAGGCGCTCGCGGCTTCGGGTCCCAGGGCCTTCGAGGCCCCCGAGCAGATCCCGGGCCTGCGCGCCTGGAGGGCCGATCTCATCCGGGGGGACGCCGCCCGCCTGCTCGGCTGAGGACAGGCTCCCGGGCGGGGCGCCGTCGCCGGCCGGCGCGACGGTTGCGCCGGGGGCCCCCCGACTGTAATATCCGCCCCGTCATGACTCCGATCGAATCGAAGATCCGCACCACCGATCCCGACTACAAGACGAATGAATCGGCCAACCGGGCGCTCGCGGTCGAGTTGCGCGAACGCCTGGAAGCGGTCCGTCGCGGGGGGGATGCGCAGGCCCACGAGCGCCACGCCTCGCAGGGGAAGATGTTCGTGCGCGATCGGATCGATCGCCTTCTCGACCCGGGATCGCCGTTCCTGGAGCTGTCACCCCTGGCGGCGTGGGACATGTACGGGGGGGAGGCGCCGGCGGCCGGCCTGGTCACCGGCATCGGGCGTGTCAGCGGCCGCGAGTGCCTGGTCGTCGCCAACGACGCCACGGTGAAGGGCGGGACCTATTTCCCGATCACCGTGAAGAAGCACCTGCGGGCCCAGGAGGTCGCGGAGCAGAACCGGCTGCCCTGTCTCTATCTGGTGGACTCGGGAGGGGCGTTCCTGCCGCTGCAGGCGGAAGTCTTTCCCGACCGCGATCACTTCGGCCGCATCTTCTACAACCAGGCGCGCATGAGCGCCCTCGGCATCCCGCAGATTGCCGTGGTCATGGGCTCGTGCACCGCCGGGGGGGCCTACGTTCCGGCGATGAGCGACGAGACCCTGATCGTCCGCGGGACCGGCACGATCTTTCTCGGAGGCCCGCCCCTGGTCAAGGCCGCCACGGGTGTCGACGTGACCGCCGAGGAGCTGGGCGGAGCCGACGTCCACACGCGCCGGTCCGGGGTGGCGGACCACTGGGCGGCGGATGACGATGATGCGCTGCAGCAGGCGCGCGCCATCGTGGCCACGCTGAACGCGCGCAAGAGGGTCACTGTGGATCGGGCCGTCCCGGAGGAGCCGCGCTGCGATCCTCAGGAGCTCTACGGGGTCGTGCCGAGGAACCTGCGCGAGGTGTACGACGTGCGCGAGGTCATCGCGCGCATCGTGGACGGCAGCAACATGAGGGAGTTCAAGGCGCGCTACGGGACGACGCTGGTCTGCGGCTTCGCGCGGATCGAGGGATACCCGGTCGGCATTCTTGCCAACAACGGCGTGCTGTTCAGCGAGAGCGCGCTCAAGGGGACGCATTTCATCGAACTCTGCGCCGCCCGCGGCATCCCGATTCTCTTCCTGCAGAACATCACGGGCTTCATGGTCGGCAGGGAATACGAGCAGGGGGGCATCGCCAAGGACGGCGCCAAGCTCGTCCACGCGGTGGCCAACGCGGCGGTTCCCCGGCTCACGGTGATCATCGGCGGCAGCTTCGGCGCCGGCAACTACGGCATGTGCGGTCGCGCCTATGCGCCGCGGTTCCTGTTCATGTGGCCGAACGCCCGCATCGGCGTGATGGGGAAGGAGCAGGCGGCCAGCGTGCTGCTCACCGTGCAGCAGGATCAGCGCGCCCGGCGCGGGGAGCCCGCGCTGAGCGCGGCGGAGGCGGAGGCCTTCACGCGGCCGATCCTGGAGCGCTACGAGCGCGAGGGCAGCCCCTACTACTCCACGGCCCGGTTGTGGGACGACGGCGTTCTGGATCCCCCGGAGACCCGGCGCGTCCTGGGGCTGGCCCTCTCCGCCTGCCTGAATGCGCCGGTCGAGGCCTCGCGCTTCGGCGTGTTCCGGATGTGACGGATGGCCCCCCGGCCGATCCGGAGACTCCTGATCGCCAACCGCGGGGAGATCGCCGTGCGCGTCGCGCGGGCCTGCCGCGGCCTGGGCATCACTCCGGTGGCCGTCGCCAGCGAAGCGGACCGCGGGGCCCTGCACACCCGCCAGGCGGCCGAGACGGTTCTCATCGGCGCCGCTCCTCCGGCCGACAGCTACCTGCGGGGCGATCGCCTGATCGCGGCCGCCCTCGGGCACCGTTGCGACGCCATCCACCCGGGCTACGGCTTCCTGTCGCAGAGCGCCGAGTTCGCCGAGGCGGTGGCCGCCGCCGGACTGATCTTCATCGGGCCGCCCCCCGCCGCCATGCGGCTGATGGGGGACAAGATCGCCGCCCGCCGCGCCATGGCGGGGGCCGGGGTCCCGATCGTCCCCGGATTCGAAGGACGGGGCGACGAGGACGAGCCGGCGCTGAGGCGCGAGGCGGACCGGATCGGGTATCCCGTGCTCGTCAAGGCGGCCGGGGGTGGAGGCGGCCGGGGGATGCGGGTCGCCGGCTCGCCCGGGGAGCTGCCGGAGGCGATCGAGGCCGCCCGGCGGGAGACCGAGAAGGCGTTCGCCGACAGCCGGTTGTTCCTGGAGAAACAGATCGTGGACGCCCGTCACGTCGAGGTGCAGATCCTGGCGGACTCCACGGGCGAATGCGTCCACCTGTTCGAGCGTGACTGTTCGATCCAGAGGCGCTTCCAGAAGCTCGTGGAGGAATCCCCCTCGCCCCTCCTGGACCCTTCGCTCCGGGAGGCGATGGGGGTGGCCGCCGTCCGGGCGGCGCGCGCCTGTGGTTACGTGAACGCCGGGACGATCGAATTCCTGGTCGGCGCGGACCGGCGATTCCATTTCCTGGAGATGAACACCCGGATCCAGGTGGAGCATCCGGTCACCGAATGGGTGACCGGCGTCGATCTCGTCGAGGCGCAGATCCGGATCGCGGCGGGGGAGCCGCTGCCCTTCCGGCAGGCCGAGCTGCGGCAGGCGGGTCACGCCATCGAGTGCCGCGTGAACGCGGAGGATCCCTCCCGGGGGTTCCTCCCGGCCAGCGGTCGCATCCTCCTGGCGGCGTTCCCGGAAGGGCCGGCGATCCGGGTGGACCGGGGCGTGGAGAGCGGGGATCGTGTGAGCCCCCACTACGATTCGCTGCTCGCCAAGATCGTCGTGCACGCGGACGATCGCGCTGCCGCCATCGAGCTCATGGAGCAGACCCTCAAGAGCACGGCCATCCTGGGGGTCGAGACCAACCTGCCACACCTGCGCGCCATCCTCGGCCACCCGGTGTTTCGCGCCGGCCGGGCCACGACCGCCTTCGTGGAACGCGACATGGCAGGCTGGGGGCCGGCGCCCGCCGCGCCCGGAGATGAGGTCCTGATCGTCGCCGCTCTGTCCGAGCTCCTGCCGGGGGCCGCGGTCGACGCCGGCGCAGGCGGCGCGTCCCCGGAGGGGATCGACGAGGAGGCGGACGCCTTCAGTCCGTGGAACCGCTCCGACGGTTTCAGGCCCGGGTCGGCGGCATGATCGTCCACTACCGCGTGCAGGGGCAGGTCCGCACGGTGAGCATCGAGCGTTCGACGGAGGGGTACCGGGTCGTCCTCGACGGCCGGCCGGCACGGGTGGCGCTCCGCCACGTCCGGGGGCCGCGCGTGGAGATCCTGATCGACGGGCGTCTCTGTGGCGCGTACGCGGTGCGGGATCACGATCGACGCGTCGTCCAGCTCGACGGAAGCGACCCGGTGACCCTGGAGCGCACGATTCCCGGCCGCGACGGGATTCCCACCACGCCCGCGGGCGAGGGCCTCGTCGCCGCCGTCATGGACGGGCAGGTCGTGGCCGTGGGAGCGAAAGAAGGAGACCTCGTGCCGGCGGGAGCCGCCCTCGTCGTCCTCGAGGCGATGAAAATGGAGATTCGTGTGGTGGCGCCGTTCGCGGGCAGGGTGAGACGGCTCCACTGCGCCCCGGGAGACGTCGTCGAACGGGGCCGGACCCTCGTCGAGATCGAGCCGGCGGGAGCGGCGCAGCCCGGCTGTCAGGACTGAGGCTCGATCCCGGTCAGTCGCGCGCGCGCCAGGACCGCCCGCGCGGCGCGCACCATCGGCATGTCGATCATCCGCCCCTCCATGACGAACACCCCCTTCCCCTCGCTCTGGTGCCGCTGGTGCTCGTCGAGCAGGCGCTGCGCCGCACGGATCTCGTCGGGGCCCGGGGTGAACACGCCGTGGATGGGGGCGATCTGGGACGGGTGGATGGCGAGCTTCCCCGAGTACCCGAGGGACAGGGCGTCGCGCGTCTCGGCCACCAGGCCGGCTTCGTCGTCGAGGTCGACGAACGGCGTGTCGATGGCCTGCAGCCGCCGGGCGGCCGCGTGGATCGCCACGGCGCTCCGGGCATAGAGCATGTCCCGTCCGTCGCGCATCCGCACGCCCCCCAGATCGCCGCAGAGATCCTCGGCGCCGAACAGGAGCGCCACCATCCGCGGGTCGGAGGCGGCGATCGATTCCAGCCGGACCACCCCCCGCGCGGTCTCGATGATGGCGAGGATTCGAATCGTCCGCCCGGGCAGCCGGTGCCGTCGTTCGATCCGGGACAGGAGGCGGGAGAGCCTTCGGATGGCTTCGGGTGATTCGGCTTTCGGGAGGACGTAGGCATCCGGCGGCAGACGGGCCTCGCCGGTGATCCGGACGTCCTCCTCGAGACCCTCCTCTTCGGGATTGACCCGCACCAGGCGTTCGGCGCGCCCGAAATCGAGGCTGGACAGGGCGCGTGCCGCCTCGCGGCGCGCCTCCTCCTTGCGCCCGAGGGCCACGCCATCCTCGAGATCGAGGATGACGCCGTCGACCTGAAGCCTCGCCGCCTTCTCGGCTTTTCCAGGCTCGGTGGCGGGACAGAAGAGCAGCGCCCGCCGCGGTCGGGAGGGGCCGGTGGCGTGGCGACGCGCGGCGGCAGTCGACGGGCGGGACCGCGTCGTCGCCGGACTCACGGCGCCGGACGCCTCAGGAACAGGACGGAGCGCTCGATCTCGACCACCACCGTGCCGTCCTGGTTCAGCCCGCGGTGCCGCAGGCGCACGATGCCGCGATCGGGCCGGGAGGACGACGGCCGGGTCTCGAGGACCTCGGTCTCGGCGTAGATCGTGTCCCCGAGAAAGACCGGGTTCGGATGCACCACCCGATCGTAGCTGAGGTTGGCGACGATGGTCCCCTCGGTGAGGTCCGGGACCGTCAGGCCGACCACCAGCCCGAGCGTGAAGATGCCGTTGACGATGCGCTGGCCGAATTCCGACCTGGCGGCGAAATCCCGGTTCAGGTGCAGCGGCTGCGTGTTCATCGTCAGGGCGCAGAAGAGCGTGTTGTCGGCCTCGGTGACCGTCCGGCCGATGGCGTGACGCAGGCGCTGTCCGGGCGCCAGATCTTCGAAATGCTTGCCGGGCATAGGCGCGCTGAGGCTACCCGCAACCTTCCGCAGGGTCAAGTGCCTGTCCTGGCGTCCGCGCCCCTCGGCGTCGTCGCCGGAACGCGGTAGACTGCGGGAGATGATCCAGGAACGGTCCATGGATTCCCGCTGGCTGTCGAACGCGTATCTGGTCGGCGACCGGGCGGGAGGTTCCGCCGTGGTCGTGGACAGCGGCGCTCCGCTCGGCCCCCTCCTCGCGGCGCTCGAAAGGCACCATTTGACCCTGGCGGCAATCCTGACCACTCACCGGCACGTCGATCACGTCCAGGGCCATCCCGAGCTGTCCCGCAGGACCGGCGCGGCCATCCTCGCGCTCCGGCCGGAGGCGCCGCACGTCTCCGGGGCCACGCCGCTTGAGGCGGAGGAGGAACGGACCTGGGGCGGGCTGCGCGTGCGGGCGGTGCCGCTTCCCGGTCACACGGAGGGGCACGCCGGGTACCTGATCGAAGGGGTGGGCCTGTTCACGGGCGACTGCCTCTTCGCCGGATCTCTCGGGGGCACGGTCGGGGAGGGAGCCAGCGGCTTCGAGGATGCGCGCCGCGCGGTCGCGAGGATTCTCTCCCTCCCGGATGGGACGCCGATCCATCCGGGCCACTCCGGGCCGACGACGGTCGGGGCGGAGCGCGAGGGGAATCCGTTCATCAGGGCGATGACCGGCCGCGATGCCGAGGGGAGCGGGCGGTGCGTCGCACTGGGGCGGCCGGCGCGTCTCGTCGTCCTGGCCCGCGATTATGACGGTGGGACAAAGGCCTGGGTCCGATTCGACGACGGCCGGGACGCGCTGGTCCCCGGCAGCCGGGTGCGACCGGACTCCGCCTGAGGGCGCGCCTCTCTGCCTTGACCCCTTTCCACCCGGTCGACTAAGATTCGCAGTCCATGCAAGGCCGGGAGTCGGGGCGTAGCGCAGCCTGGTAGCGCACCTGGTTCGGGAGCGATAGCCCGCGGGTGCGCTATTTTCTTGCCCTGGCGTAACTTGCTGTCACGGCTTACGTTATTATTAAAGCTAAAATAGGCTACTTGGTGTAAATACGCCTAATTTGGCTCCCTGGTTGGCAGCTATGTGGCAGCGCACTTGGTACCCAATCGCACTTGGCCTTGGGCCGGGAGCGCTGCTAGTCTGGGGGAGTAAGAAAGGCCGGCCAGGAGAGGCACCAAAGCAGTCACACAGCACCCCGAAGGCAGGACCATCGAGACCCGCTCGGCCCCCGCACACAATCCCGCACCCTGGACCCTCCCCTCTGGAGATTTCAGGGAAGGGCAACAGCTAGAGCTTGACGCGCCAAGGTGCCCGGTGGTACAGATGTCAACCATGAGGCCGACCGCACTTCTTTTGTAGTACCCGCGCACCCCCCGTCTGTCCAAACCGACCCATCAACCAAGCTATGGACAAAGGCGGAGTGGATAATCATGAAAAAGATCAATGTGGTGTTCGACAAGACGGACAGCACCCCGGAGTGCGGCTGCGGCCGTCACCTGATCAAGCGCGGGGCCGATGTCGCGAGATTCGGGGTGGAGGACCCGCAATACAGATCTCCATTTTTCGCCGTCGATTGCTGGCCCAGCCTGGAGGAGCATTTCGAGAAGATCAGGGGGATGAGCGCGGGCAAAATCTCTGTTGCAGACGTGGAGGCAGCAATGCGGGATCTCAAAACACAGTACGAGACCATCATGGGTCCGCGATCTTGGCCCAGTAAGACGTAGGGCCGGCGGAACGGACGCGCCACGTTCGCTCAGGACGCGCGATCTTCTGAGGGTGAAGGGTACGGGCTGGGCGGTATCGGAGCGCTCTTGCGAGGAGTATAATCTCGCAGAGAGAGAAAGAGCCGATCACAGCTGTTGGAGGTTTTAGAAATGTCAGACAGACCGAAGAGTCACATCGTCTACCGTGACCCGAAATCTGGGCAGCTCATCCCGAAGAGGGACGGTGAACGGCGTAACCCGGACAACGTGACCCGCGAGAGGATGCCGAATCCGGGGTACGGCGATTCCGGACGGTACGACAAGAAGTAAGCGCGACGGGGAGGGCTCGGTCCTGGCCGGGCCCCACTCCTCTCTATTCCGAATCCCCCGATCAATTCACTAAATCGAGGCGTTTCATGACCCTCACGAAGATACGGCCTTGGGCGTTGTTAGTTGGTGTCGGGCTCCCTGCGGCTGCCATCATTACACCCATCGTAATGGAGTGGTACAAGTCGAGGGCATCGATCGAACTTCAACACCTGGCAACTACCACGCTTGTTGAAGGCTCCAAAGATTTTGAGCGCCTCAAGATTTTCTATGACACAAAGCCTATACCCAGCGTGTCCTTGATGGAGTTTGCGCTAGTGAACTCGGGCCGATCTGCAATTCTCGACCATGACGTAATCTCGCAACCCCGCCTCACGTTTGGGACCGGTGGAGACTTACTCGAATTCCGTGAGGTACGCCAAACCCCGTCAAACTTGGCCTATACGCACATGCTCGACCCAGTTGGTCGCAGAGTCGAAATCGCCTTTCCTCTCCTCAATCCAAACGAGCGGATTCAATTCGGAGTCCTGGTGTCCGGTACCGTGCCGACCTTCAAGGCGGAGGCTCGAATTGCTGGTATCTCGGATTTGACTCTAGTAGACAAGACGACTGGCCTTAATACCAAGACGAAGCCCCCACGGTCTCGAACGGGCATTGCATTCCTCATTGCCCTGGCGACCCTTTTCCAGATGGCCGCCGCAAGCGAATACTTCGCAGTCAGAAAGATCGTTCAGCTTTATCGGGCTGGGATAATTCGAGTGCCCCAGAACGCCAGCACGGCAGCCTACCTTGAGTTTTTGGAAAAGGTATTTGATCACATGACTCCAGAGAGCAGGTCAAAAGCGCGGGCGCTCATCATGACACTTCCGGCAGATGGCAAGGCACCAGAGGAGAGACATAAGGAAATTGATGGGTCCCTCAGAGCACTGTTTGAACGTCCAGGATTGGGCTACAAGGTATTCATGGCCATCACACTTGCAATCTTCGTAGCCGAGAGTTTTTTACTGATCAGATGGTAGGACTCTCCGTCTAGCCCCCGGCCTCCTCGCGCAGACGTTGCATTTCGTCGGCTAAAGCCTGCTCCGCTTCCGCCAACGCCATCGGAGCATTTGCCGCAGCTGCCTCTCGTTCATCGATCCGATCCTG
Source organism: Candidatus Polarisedimenticolia bacterium (assembly GCA_036001465.1). Taxonomy (NCBI): domain Bacteria; kingdom Pseudomonadati; phylum Acidobacteriota; class Candidatus Polarisedimenticolia; species Candidatus Polarisedimenticolia bacterium. Next base: position 25,618 of record DASYUH010000007.1, on the reverse strand, counting down.
CGCCTCCCGTGCGGCCTCCACCGCAGCCACTATCTGAGCGTTGACATGCTGGACGTCAACATGCTGCATTGCAGAGGCAGATCCCGGCGGAAAGATGTTGCTCCCGTCACCAGTCAATCGACCCATTCCCTGACCATACTCTCTGAAGCCGTGAATGGGCTCACCGTAGTGGTTCCGGCAATCGCACACGTCGGCTAGACCAAGCTCCTGCGGACACGGCTCCCGTTCGGCCAGTGCGGCCTCGACTTGCTTGCGCGTCGGCATGCGGTCGGCTGAAAACGGGATGTAGCCGGCCGGCGCGGGCGTTGGCGACTCAATAGCGCCCTTCATGAAGTTCTTGAATTTCAAGATCGATCTCCTTGATATGGCAACCAAAGCCTTCTAGGCGCTGCGTCGTGCGGGTGCGTCTGTGTGAAGTCTCCGAAGCTGAAGCCGAGCAGATGACGATCCAACGGGCTAAGGTTCCTCACGTTCGAGCCTTCCGTCCAGGTGTATTGCACGGCTACTCCGGGGCGCACTCGATCCGGCGGCCGTGTCGGCAATTCTGGCTCCGGCTCAGGCGCCGGTGGAGGATCGAGTCCCATGCCCTCCAGTTTCCAGGGTCCGCCCATTTGTCACATGCCATCCGTGAAATGGTCGGGCGGCGCGGCCGGCCTAGCAGGTTCGGGTCCAATCGGTTGATCCGTCTGTGTTGCCTGGTCATTGCCGGGGATCGGTACCGCCTCGACATAGCCCTGTGCATTACTGTCTCCCGGCTGCGGAATCATCGGTCCTTCAAGTGCTGGGTAAGTCCATCCATCGGTTGCTGACATCTAATCCTCCTGCGGCCGTGGCCGCGTTGTTACTTCCAAAAGAATGGCGCTCCGCCGTCTAGGCTTCCTTCCGCTGCCTCTGTGTCGCCGGCCAATTCTGCCAAACGTTCATCGATCTCGCCGGCGCTCCAGCCCTGCCGATTCGCTTCCTTCATGAGCGCCGCGCCGGTGGCTTCGTCCAGCTTGCCGTAAGCCTCTTGCCGATGCTCTGGCGTGTTCGGGAGGCCCCTCATCAGATCGACAAAGCGGCCGACAGCATGCGTAAAACTGACGGGCGATCCGAAATGCGGAACGTCCTCAATCCCGTTTCTACTCACCTACTGCCTCCTTCTGCACGGCCTTGCGCCGTTTGAATGAAACGATCTTCCCTCTCGCCCTGAAGGTCACGATCTCCCCGCCGTCGGGCTTCGGTGGCTTCGGTTTGGCTATGCCGGCAATCCTTCGATTTGCGTCTGCTACTCTTGGTTTGGGCACCTTTCGATCCTCCTCTTCAGTTTTCGGCCTTTGAGTCGAGGCCCTCTAGCCATTCGTCAACACTCTTAGAAATCTCTCTTGGTGCGATCTTGTCCGCTGCCCCCATCGCTTCGATCCATGCCGTGACGCTCTTGAATGGCCGGCCTTGGCAGCATGGAAGCGGACAGGACCAATTACCGGCCTGGGCTTCTGGAGTGAGCAGTAACCGGGCCGCCGCGACTCTGTAGGCCCCAGACTCGTCATCATCGGCCGCGATCTGCTTGAGAATGTCGAGCACGTCTTGGCGAGTAAGGGTCTCGGGTCTGGCGGGTCTGGCCCGCTTCGCTTCCCGGGCTGCCCTGGCATGCTCGTTGTCGCCGGGCTTCAGGTTCGCCAGTCGGCGCGACTTTCCCGGATCTGACAAAAGTTTCGCGGGCGATTGATCGGTTTCGGCGTCAGCGGCTGGGGGGGCCGGGGTCAGGTCGGCGTCTGGTTCGCTTCTGGCGGGAGGTTCGGGCGGGTCAGTCGGGACCATGTCTGGCAACGGTGTGGCAGTTGGATCTGTCAAGTCTTTTGGCATCAATAGTTACCCTTGGTATGGTAGCAAGTGCGCGGGATGGGACTGTCCGGGGCAGACGATCCGAGTTCGTTTTCAGCTTGGGCGGCGCGTCGCGCGCGGTTTGTGGCCTTGAATCACACCGCCCTGTCACGGGGCCGAAGGTCCAAAGGTCCACTCTGTAGAGTGGTGGACCTTCTGGACCCTTCGAGCCGCCCGCATGAACAGGGTCCGAAAGGTTCATTTAGACTTCTGGACCTTCTGAACCTTACGCGGCTGTCTCTTGGTTGTACGCTCGTTTCGCGGTTGACTCTGTATAGCCGGCCGCCACGGCAAGGTCTATTGCGCGCGCCTGGGACAGCTCAGGATTGATTTTTCTGGCCGCCTTGATGATCTCCGCAGCCCCGGTCCTCTGCGTCGGCCGCCTGCCTCTGGACAGCCACTCCGGCGCGCCGCGTTTGGCGAACCACAGGCCGCCGTTCGGCGTGTGATGCGGTCGGAGGTACAAGGAATCCTCGGGCTCTTCGGCAAGCCGGAACGATTCAACCTTGGTCTCGATCACCGTCTGCCCATCCTTCCGATGCACGTCAACGTCAAGGTGAGCGTCGGCCGCGGCCAATTTCTCTCCGCTCCCCCGGACTTGCTCTCCGCCGGTTCGCTGTTTGCCGTAGTGACCTTTCGGCGTGTGATCCAGCGCGAGAATCCCGCACTTGGCCTCATCGCGGAGCGGGAGCAGGCCAACGTTCGCGAGCAGCGCCATGTCCTTCGAGGAGTTCTCGTCCAGGCCATGCACGCGCACGAACGAGTCGATGACGGTCAACGTCGCGCCCCAGCCCTTCGCGATCTGGATCAATTCCGCCGCGTGGGCCTCGTTCTCCAGGCGCAGGGGTCGATTTGGTTTGAAAAAGCGGATCGACTTCAGCGCGGTTCGATGATCTACGTCGTAACCGGCGCAGAGTTGCGCGAATCGCTTGGGGATCTGCCTCCAGTTCTCCGCCTCGATAAACAGGACGCGGTGATCCCCGCTGACCGCTCGCCCCGCGAATGGTTCCCCACTCGCAAGGCAGATCGACCAAGCCAACGCAAGGAAGGTCTTGAACTGCTTGGGCGCGCCGGTCAGATACGTGAATGCCCGTTGAACAAGAAGGCCGGCGAGATCAAACCGTTGTTCAGGGATGCCGTCCTCCAGCATCGCGGCCATGTCCAGCTCGACTAGGGCCCGGCCGTTAATCATGTCGGCGTCTCTTGCGCAGTTTCTTGGCCGGCTTAAACGAAACCTTGAAGGCGTAGCCGCTCTCCGTTGCGCCCTTGGTGATGACGTCGCGGATCATCTCGATACGGCCGTCACCGTGCCGGACTACCGCATCGCCTGCCCAGGTCAGGCAGGGGAGTAGTAGATCGGCCGCGTTCATGCCGCTGATGAACACACTTTGATCCTCTTGAGCTTGGCCCGCGCCGGCCGTTCGGTGATTGCGCGTATACCTTGAATATGACGGCCGCAACGATGTTTCGGGATTCTTTCGTGCGTCTTTCTTACCCTGGTGGTCCGCCACGGCCAGGACGGCCCGCCTAGGTTCCCTGATGGGATCATGTACGGCCTGCCGCTCTCCAAGTGCAAGTGAATTAAGTGACCGTAGCGGGCGATCCAAATCACGGGCGGGGCTGGGGGCTTCGGTCTGTCCGGCGTCCGCTCTAGCTCGTCCTCCATGTAGCGGAACGGGTACTTGAGGACGGGGCAGGCGAACGGCCACGGCCAGCGGTCCCCATGCCGATCGTTCCTGGTATGTTCGCATGGCAATTCCTTCGGCACCCTGGCCGGCGGTCTCGGCTCCTTCGGTTTCCGCATTCGCCAGCCGCCATGCTTCCGCAGACGCTTGAGCGCTCGCTTTTCGATCTGCCGGACTCCGTCCTCCGTGACGACGAGTCCGTCGATCTGAAATAACCGCTCTGCAACCTCCAGACGCGTCAGGCCCTCCCCGCCGTCCAGGCCGTACCGCATATCAATGACGTGGCGCTCTGGCCATTCGAGCCTTTGAACGGCCATACGGATCTCGGCCATCCGCTCGACCCGCTGCAGCTCGCGCTCCGGGTCTGGGGTTATTGAATGCGGCTGCATCGTCTCGGGCTCAGGATCGATCTTGCTGGAGACAGCGGCCTCGAATGGACTGAGCCCGTCCCGGTCGGCGTCCCCTTCGCCGTCGCTCTGAATGTGGGGCTGGATCTCATGCGGTACGATCTCGCTCCGCTTCAACACCGCCCGCTTAATCGCCCCCTCGATCCATTCCTTGGCGTAGGTGGTGAAGGTGGCCCGACACTCCGGGCGGTAGCGCGCGGCGGCCTCGACAATGGCGAGATTCCCGATCCCCACGGCGTCACCGATCCATAGGCCGTACCATCCGCCGCGCTTTTTCGCGATGGCGAGGACGAAGCGAAGGTTTGATTCGATGATCCGATCGATCTGCCCGTTCCGCGCCAATCGCCGTTGCTCGACGGTCGGGAGAATCGGATACCACTTGATCGCCTCGCGGTACCACGACGCCCACGATCTGCCGTAGCTCATGACCGCCAATATCGCGGCGCGAAAATGCGTCGTCAAGGCGCGCGACGATCAAAATTCCATCGGCGTGAAGATTTGTCCGCGTGCGTTGATTCTCATAGACAAAATGGCGCTATAGAGTCGCGTTTGACCAATAGAGTCACGTTAGGCCCAAGGAAGCGCATTTCGGGTATTTAGTGCAATTCTTTGCAAACTACGCACAACAAGCACAACGGCTGCAATCAGGGACATCACGGAGGCAATGTGGCTTGACATGCGTAGCGGCCTCGCATTATGATCCAGGCATGACAAAGATTCGAGATCCGAAGATCCTGGAGCTGTTCCGAAAGCTGGGAAGCAAGGGCGGCAAGGCGCGCAAGAGGGCGTTGACTGCGGCGCACAGACGGGAGAGCGCACGCAGGGCTGCACGGGCAAGATGGGACAAGGAACGGGCGAAACGGAAAGGGGGCAGGGGATGAGAATCTACAGTCCACGCAAGGGCGAATGGTGGATCGACTATTTCCACGGCCTGGAATTGGACGACCAGGGAAAGCCGAAACTCGGGCCGACTGGCAAGGCAATCGCCAAGCGGCACAGGTTCCGGTCCGGGTCGAGCGAAGAAGCTACCAAGGCGCTCAGGCTGCGAATCGAAAACGAGATTGCGGCCGGAACGCATAACCCCGTGGTAATCCGCCAGGAGCTACGGGGGATCAGACCGACCGGGGCAACCTTCGGAAGCCTGTTAGATGATTTCCTGGCGAACAAGGCGACCCGGGGCGGTACGGCCTACTATGCCGACATTTCCGGGCCGCTCCGGGCGTTTTTCGGGCAGATGCAGCCGGCGGCTATCGGGCCGGAGCATTTGACGGCCTACGTCGCGCAGCGCAGGGCGCGCAGGGATGCGGAAGGGGAGCGCAAGGTCCGCGACAATACCATCCGGAAGGAACTGACCGCCCTGAGCGGGATCTATCTGTGGGCAAGGGGAAACCGCGGCCTGAGGCTCGATAACCCGTTGGTCGGATTCAAGCGACCGCCTAAGCCGGGGAAAAGGCGGATCACTCTTCTGCCCGGTGAGATTGAGCCCGCCGTCCTGGCCGCTCTTCCGCCGCTCTATAAAGACATGGTAGAGTGGGCGCTCTATTCTGGGATGAGGTTAAACGAAATCCTGGCCCTTCGTTGGCAGGATATTGACCGGCGGACTAATCAGATCCACGTTCTGTCTGGGAAAACCGGGGGGCTCAGAACGATCCCGCTGACCCTGAGCGTTCGCCTGACTCAGATCCTCGGGAGAAGGCCGCGCGCCATCAAGGCGGATTCCCTGGTTTTCTGTGGGCCAGACGGCAAGGGGATTGACCCTCGCGACGAGCTGCGCAGGGTGCGCGAGGCAGTCACGGAAAAGTTCGAGCTTGACCCGGACCTGTTCAATACCTGCCGCCATACTTTTTCTACACGGCTGGCAGCGTCGGGGAGATTTACGGTCGCGGTGATGGCGCAGATGACGGGGAACACGGTTGACGTATTCGAGCGGCACTATCTGGGCGCGCTGCCACAGACGGCCGAAGCCGCAGCCGGGGCGCTCGATTCTGACTGGCAGCTATATGGTAATGCACTTGGTACCGTTTGACATTGCCGCGCACAAGTTGTTGATTCTAAAGTCGGGGCGTAGCGCAGCCTGGTAGCGCACCTGGTTCGGGACCAGGTGGTCGGTGGTTCAAATCCACTCGCCCCGACCATTCATTCTCCTATGAAGGCGAGCCGGTTCCTGGTCAGCGGTGTGGTCCAGGGCGTCGGGTACCGCTTCTTCACCGTGCGCGCCGCCCGGGGTCTCGGGCTCAAGGGGTTTGCGCGAAACCTGTCCGACGGCCGGGTCGAGGTGTTGGCGGCGGGGCCCGCGGAAAGCGTCCGCCTGCTGCGCGAGCACCTGGCGAACGGGCCGCGCGGCGCCATGGTCAGCGGCGTCGAGGAGAGCGAGGTCGAGATCGACCCCGACCCTTCAGAATTCGAGGTGCGCTATTGACGACCAAGGATTCCGATCTGGGGCTGCGGAAGTACATCCGGGACGTCCCCGATTTTCCCAAGCAGGGAATCGTCTTCAAGGACATCACGCCGCTTCTGATGGACAAGGAGGCGCTGAAGCGCGCCATGACCGCCCTGGCCGGGCGCTTCGACCGGTCGGGGATCGCGAAGGTGGTCGGCATCGAGTCGCGCGGCTACATCTTCGCCCCGGCGATCGCGGTCAGCCTGGACGCCGGCTTCGTCCCGGTGCGCAAGCCGGGGAAGCTCCCGTGGAAGCGCGTCACGGAGGAATACACCCTCGAGTACGGCACGGACCGCCTGGAGATCCACGAGGACGCCATCCGTCCCGGTGAGCGGGTCCTGATCGTGGATGATCTGCTGGCCACCGGCGGCACCGCCTCGGCCACCCGCAGGCTGATCGAGAGGCTTCAGGGGCACGTCGTCGGAGCCGGTTTTCTCGTCGAGCTGACTTTTCTCGAGGGGCGCGCGCGGCTCCCCGGCATCGACGTCGTCAGCCTCATCGCATACTGACCCCCATGCCGCGGATCGCGACGCTCCTCTGCGCCCTCCTGGCGACCGCCCCGGCGGCCTCCCTGGCAGCGGGTCCCGCACCGGCCGAGCTGGACCGGCTCATCGACAGGGATTACGCCTTCCTGGACGGGCTCTACCGGCACCTGCACACCCACCCCGAGCTGTCACTGCACGAGCAGGAGACGGCCGCGCGCATCGCGTCGGAGCTGAAGGCGGCGGGCTTCATGGTGACCCCCGGCGTTGGCGGCCACGGTGTGGTGGCCGTCCTCCAACGCGGGGCGGGGCCGACGGTGATGTGGCGCTCCGACCTCGACGCGCTTCCCGTCCGGGAGGAGACCGGCCTTCCGTACGCCAGCACGGTCATGGCGACGGACGATTCCGGCCGCCCGGTGCCGGTGATGCACGCCTGCGGCCACGACATCCACATGACGACCCTGGTCGGGCTGGCGCGCGCCCTCAACGCCCTGTCGACGCAGTGGACGGGGACCGTGGTGCTGATCGGGCAGCCGGCGGAAGAGAGGGTGAAGGGGGCCCAGGCGATGATCGCGGACGGTCTGTTCTCGCGCTTTCCGCGGCCCGACGCCGTCCTCGGAATGCACGTCAAGGACGACCTGCCCACGGGCGTCGTCGGCTACCGCGCCGGCCCGGCGTTCGCCAACGTGGACAGCGTCGACATCCGCGTGTACGGACGGGGAGGGCACGGCTCCGCGCCGCACACCACGGTCGATCCGGTGGTGATCGCGGCGCGCATCGTCATGGCCCTGCAGACGATCGTCGCGCGGGAGATCAACCCGATCGAGGCCGCGGTCGTCACGGTCGGCTCGATCCACGGCGGGACGAAGCACAACATCATTCCCGACATCGTGGATCTGCAGCTCACCGTGCGCTCGTACAGCGACGAGACCCGCCGGCGGCTCCTGGACGGCATCCGGCGGAACGTGCTGGCCGAGGCCACGGGGGCGGCGGCCCCGCGCCCGCCCGACGTGACGATCGGCGAGAGCACGCCGGCCACCGTGAACGACCCCGAGCTGGTGCGCCGCACCGTGCAGGGCCTGAAGCGGGCCCTGGGAGACGACCGCGTCGTGGAGGTCCCTCCCATCATGGGGTCGGAGGACTTCACCTACTACGGCCGGCAGGGGATCCCCGCCTTCATGTTCAACCTGGGAACCATCGCGCCGCAGCGCATCGAGGAGAGCCGACGGCCGGGCGGGACGCCGCTTCCGTCCCTCCATTCCTCCCTGTACGCCCCCGATCGCGAGGCGTCCATCCGGAGCGGCGTGCGCGCCGCGCTCGCGGCGGTCCTGGAGAATCTCCAGGCTCCCTGATCGCTCAGGGCTGCAGGACTCCCGAGCCTCCGGGGTTGCGACGATCGTCGGCCGCCGCCTCGAGCCGGCCGTCCGGCAGGATGCGGACGGCGGCCACCTCCCCCAGCCCCGCCGTGCTGCGCACGTGATGGCCCCGGCGCTCGAGGTCGGCGAGCACCTCGGGCCCGAGCGCGTCCGGCTCGACGACGATCTCGTCGGGAAGCCACTGGTGGTGGATGCGCGGATGATCGACGGCCGCCTGCAGGGTCTCGCGGCCCAGGATCAGGCGCAGCAGGACCTGGAGCGTGACGGTCGGAATGCGGCTTCCGCCGCGCGACCCCAGGGCGACGGTCTCGCCCCTGCCCCAGGCCACGACCGGGCTCATCGAGGAGAGCATGCGCGCCCCGGAACGGACGGCGTTCGCGTCCCCCTGGACCAGGCCGTAGAGATTCGGCGTGCCGGGCGCGCTCGCGAAGTCGTCCATCTCATTGTTCAGGAAGTAGCCGGCACCCGGCACATAGAGTCCGCAACCGAACCATTCGTTCAGCGTGGTCGTGAGGCTGACCACCATCCCGGATCCGTCGGCCACGGAAAAATGCGTCGTGGCCGCCGGCCGCATGGCGGGGATCCCCTGCGAACCGGCGTCCCCCGGCCAGGGATGGACCTCCCGTGATGGAGTGGCCTGCTTCGGATTGATCCCGGCGGCGCGGGAGGCGATCCAGTCGGCGGCCAGAAGCTCCGACGCGCCCGCTTTCGTGTGGGCGGGATCTCCCAGAAGGAAGCGATCGGCGAAGGCCCGCCGCCAGGTCTCGGCCAGAAGGTGATCCCGGTCGGCGCTGTCGTCCGGAACCGCGTCGATGTCCAGCCGCTCGAGCATCTCCAGGCTCTGCGCCAGGATGAGACCGCCGGACGAGGGGAGCGGCATCGAGGCGACGTCCCAGCCGAAGGCGCGGAAGCGGAGGGCGTCGCGCCACAGGGGGCGGTACGATCCGAGGTCCCGGACCGTGAGGATGCCGCCGTGGACGGTCGACGCCGCCTCGACCGCCGCGGCGATCCTCCCGGTCATCAGCGCGGGAGGCCCGCGCTCGGCGTACGCCTCGAGCGTTGCGGCGAGGTCCGGCAGCCGCAGGACCATGCCGGCCGCGAGGGGTCTTCCTTCGGGCAGCCAGAGCACGGCCGTTTCGGGGAACCGGGCCAGGGTGTCGCGATACTGTTCGAGGGCCGCCTGCAGCCGCGGCGTGACCGTGAACCCGTTTCTGGCAAGCTCCAGCGCCGGCGCGACGACGGCCGGCCAGGGGAGGGTCCCATGGCGCCGGTGCAGCTCGTAGAGCCCGGCCGGCGACCCCGGGACGCCCGCGGCCAGGGGCCCGATGAGCGAGGCCTCGGCCCGGGGCTGCCCCTGGCTGTCGAGATACATCGAGGCCGAGGCAGCCGCCGGCGCGACCTCCCGGAAATCGAGGGCCTCGACCTGGTCACCCGATTTGACCAGGGCGAAGCCGCCGCCGCCGAGATTCCCCGCCTGGGGATGGACGACGGCCAGCGCCAGAGCCACCGCCACGGCGGCGTCGACGGCGTTGCCTCCGTCGCGGAGGATGCCGAGCCCGGCGGCCGTCGCCGCCGGCTCCGCCGACGCCACGGCGCCGCGGAGGGACGCCGGCGCGGGGGACGGCGGGGCGGTCCCCAGGCATCCGATGGACCCGAGGGTGAGCACCAGCGTCCAGGCGAGGACGATGGGACGGTGCCGGCGCACGATTCCTCCCGTTCCGCGAACGCCCCGTCAGTCTCGCACACCTTCACCCGAGCGCGCCAGCGTCGAACGGGCGAGCGGCATTCCGCGGGAAGGGCGCTGGCGCTCGGCTTGACGGGGATCACTGCCGGGCGGTAGAGTGATGCCCCTCGACGGGCCTGTAGCTCAGGTGGATAGAGCACCGGATTCCTAATCCGGGTGCCGCGTGTTCAAGTCACGCCAGGCCCACCATCCTCGAAGGAGCCGGTGAGGCGGAGAGCATGAAAAAGTCGGAGCGACACCTCATCAAACGCGATGAGCTGATGACGGTCTTCGAACGATCCACCCTCTACGTGGAAGACCACGCCCGGACCATGGCGCTCGTGGCCGGCGGCGTGGTCCTGCTGGCGATCGCCGGTTTCGCCGCGCGCTCCTGGATGAACGCCAGCGAAGAGGAGGCCTCCTTCCTTCTGGGGCAGATCGTCGAGACCTACCGCGCGCCGGTGGCGGCCTCCCTGGAGTCGCTCCAGCAGGCGACGCCCGGGACGAAGACGTACACGACGACCGAGGAGCGGGACCAGCGTCTGCTCGAGCTGACGGACGAGCTGCTGTCGCGCCACGGATCCTCGCGCGCCGCGCCCAAGGCGCTCTACTACAAGGGGCTCGCCCTGGCCGGCCTGAAGAAGCCGGAGGACGCCACCAAGGCGCTGCTCGACCTCGTGACGCGCTATCCCGAAGACTTCCTGGCCCCCATGGGGCGCTTCCAGCTGGGTCGACTGCGGGAGCAGGAGGGAAACGTCTCGGAGGCGCTCGTTCAGTACCAGGCCCTGGCCGAGGACGCCCAGGGGGTCTTCCCGAAGGAAGAGGGGCTGATGGGGGTCGCCCGGTGCCAGGAGGCGTTGGGCCGCAAGGACGAGGCGATCAAGACCTATCGCAAGATCGTCAGCGATTTCCCCGATTCGGACTACCAGTTCGAGGCGCGCAAGAAGATCGACGATCTCTCCTGACGCGATGCGCCGCTACGTGAACATGGCGAAGAGCGGCAGGATGGCCGCGGCCCGACGGCCCCCGGCGGTCCGCCTCCGGCCAGCCGTGAAGGAGACGTCTCGCGGCAGGCGGCGCGCGCACCACCCCCCGACGCCCGGCAGGAAGACAAGGCGCCATTGAGAGAGTGGCCTCGACAGGGGGAATCCGCTCCGCCGGCCGTTCAGAGGCTCAGAAGGGGATGTCGTCGTCCGGCGGCGGGCCGGGCTCCTCGGGCGCCGCGTCCGGGGGCGGGGCGGCGGCGTTCATCCGGGACTCGCCGGCATCGGCCCGGCCCATCATCATCAGTCGCTGGGCCTTGATCTCGGTGGTGGTCCGCTTGTTCCCCTCGCGGTCGTCCCATTGGCGGGTCTGGATCGATCCCTCGATGTAGACCTGCTTCCCTTTGGACAGGTGCTCGCGCGCGATCTCCGCCTGCTTGCCCCACACCACGATCCGGTGCCACTCGGTCCGTTCCTGGCGCTCACCGCTCTTGTCGTTCCAGACCTCGTTCGTGGCCAGCGTGAAGTTGGCCACCGCGGTGCCGTTCTGCGTGTAGCGCACCTCAGGATCCCGGCCGAGGTTGCCGATGAGAATCACCTTGTTGACGCTTGCCATGACCGTCCCCCAGTTTCCGATCGCTCCCGACAGATAGGTTATCACACCCGACGCGTTGCCCGGGTTGCAAGGCCCGCTCCCGGCACGTAGAATCCCCCCGCTCCGGGGCGCCCCCGGGGCCGCCGGGAGGAGCATGGACAAGGAGCGCGGATTGATCCGCGCGGCCGGCTCGATGAGCGTCATGACGACGCTCAGCCGGATCGCCGGCTACTTCCGGGACAGCCTGCAGGCGGCCATTCTCGGCGCCGCCAACTCGTCCGACGCATTCGTCATCGCGTACCGCATCCCGAACATGCTGCGCCGTCTGGTGGGCGAGGGGGCCCTGACCTCGGCATTCGTGCCGACGTTCGCGCGCTACCTCAGGGCCGGCGATCGCAAGGCCCTGTGGCGGTTCTCGTCCTCGGTCCTGTACGCCATGGCCGCGGTCCTGGCGGTGATCACCGCCCTGGGGATCGCGCTGTCGCCCTGGCTGGTTCGCCTCCTCGCCTGGGGATTCACCGTGTCGCCGGAGAAGATGGCGCTCACGGTCTCCCTCAACCGCCTGATGTTTCCGTACATCTTCTTCATCTCGCTGGCGGCGCTGGTGGGAGGGGTCCTGAACGCCTTCGATGTGTTCGCGCTGCCCGCGTTCACGCCGGTGCTCCTGAACCTGTCGATCATCGTCATGGCGTGGCTGCTGCGGGACCGGTTCGCCGATCCGGCATACGGCTTTGCGATCGGGGTCATCTTGGGGGGCTTCCTGCAGCTGGCGGTGCAGATCCCGGCGCTCTTGCGACAGGGGATGAGCCTGCGCCCGCCGGACGACCTGGATCTCGACGGGCTCCGGGAGATCGGCCGGCTGATCCTGCCGCGCGTGTTCGGGGTCGGGATCATCCAGGTGAACCTGGTCATCGATTCCCAGTTCGCCACGTCGCTCCAGAGCGGCAGCGTCTCGTTCCTGTATTACGCCAACCGGGTGACCGAGCTGGCGCTGGGGATCTTCGTCATCAGCCTGTCGACCGTGATCCTGCCCACCCTCTCCCGAGCCACGGCGGAACAGGACCGGGAGAGCGTGCGATCCATCCTGTCCACGGCGATGCGGCTCCTGATGTTCATCAGCATCCCGGCCACCCTGGGGCTCATCGTTCTGCGGGTGCCGATCATCCAGGTGCTGTTCGAGCGCGGCCGCTTCACCCACGAGGACACGGTCCTGACCTCGGGAGCCCTGGCCTTTTACGCCATCGGGCTCCTGCCCTACGCCGGCGTGAGCGTCCTGGCGACCGCGTTCTACGCGCACCGCGACACGCGCACTCCCGTGAAGATCGGCGCGTTGACGTTTTTTCTCCACCTGGCGCTGAACTTCGCCTTGCGCGGGCCGATGCGGCACGGAGGCATCGCGCTGTCCACCTCGATCTCGGCTCTCGCGGACGCGGCGCTCCTCGCCTTCATGCTGCGCCGGCGCGCAGGGAATTTCCTGGACCGGGACGTGGTGCGCACCGCGTGGCACACGCTCGCCGGAGGAGCGGCGATGACCGCGTCGCTGCTCCTCGCCCTTCTCTGGGTGAATGTCGTCTCCCTGCAGGGGATTGGCGCGCAGGCCCTGGCGCTCGGCGCGCTCATCGCCGGCGGCGGAGCCGTCTATGTCCTCGTGCTCGTTCTGCTGGGGAGCCAGGAGGTGCGCCTGCTGGCGTCGGTCGTGAGGCCTCCGCGATGAAGGGCGTGATCCAGCGGGTGTCCCGCGCCGAGGTGCGTGTGAAGGGCGAGGTCGTCGGCCGCATCGAACGGGGCCTGCTCGTGCTGATCGGGTTCGAACGGGGCGACCGCGCCTCGGACCTTGACTGGTTTTCCGACAAGGTGATACATATGCGCATCTTCGAAGACAGCGCGGGGAAGATGAACCGTTCGGCCCTGGAAACGAGCGCCGGGATTCTCGTCGTGTCGCAATTCACGCTCGCCGGGGATCTGAGCCGGGGCCGCCGCCCCGGATTCGAGCGGGCCGCGCCTCCCGAGGAGGCCGAGCCGCTCTACGACGCGTTCGTGGAGCGGCTCCGGCGGTGTCCGCTCACGATCGCCACCGGCCGCTTCAGGGAGCACATGGAGGTCGAGCTGGTGAACGACGGTCCCGTGACCCTGATCCTCGAGAACCGGCCATGAAGAACAACGGTCCGCTCATCGAGGACTTCCTGCACTACCTGACCGTCGAGCGCGGCCTGGCGAAGAACTCCGTCCTGGCGTATGGGCACGATCTCGCGAAGTTCGGCCGCTTCATGAATCTCAAGGCGCGCAGCGCGCGGCAGATCCGGCAGGGGGAGGTCGACGAGTTCGCGCGCCGCCTGTCGAAGGACGGGCTGTCCGCCCGTTCGATCGCCCGCGCCCTGAACACGGTGCGGATGTTCTACCGCTTCCTCGTGGCCGAGAAGGTGGTGAGCGACGATCCCACGGCGCTGGTCCGCTCGCCCCGTACGCTCAAGTCCCTGCCGCGCTATCTGACGCTCGAAGAGGTGGATCGGCTGCTCGGGTCGCCGGACACGGGGACGCCCCTGGGCCTGCGCGACGCGGCGATGGTCGAGCTCCTGTACGCGACCGGGCTGCGCGTCTCCGAGCTGGTGTCCCTGCGCCTTCGCGACCTCAACCTGGAGGCTGGCTACCTGCGCTGCGTCGGCAAGGGGAGCAAGGAGCGTCTGGTGCCGATGGGGCGGCAGGCCTCGCAGAAGCTGCGCGCCTATCTGGAAGGAGGGCGCCCGCGCATCGTGGAGAGCGGCGGGGGCCACCCGGCGCTCTTCCTCAACAGCCGCGGCCGCGGCCTGAGCCGCCAGGGCTTCTGGAAGATCCTCAAGCGCTACGGGAGGACGGTCGGGCTGCGCGGCAAGCTCAGCCCGCACGTGCTCCGCCACTCGTTCGCAACCCACCTGCTGGAGCGCGGCGCGGATCTGCGCTCCGTCCAGATGATGCTGGGCCACGCCGACATTTCCACGACGCAGATCTACACGCACATCAACCGCGAGCGGCTGCGGAAGATCTACAGGGACTTCCACCCGCGCGCCTGACGCGGCGACGACCGCCGGCGGAACCGGATCGTCCGTCCGGTTGCTTGACACCGTTCGAGCGCGTGTGCTTGACTACCGACATGGCCGCCGAGGAAGACGATTTCGAACGGCCGCTGCGCGAGCTGGAGAAGAAGATCGAGGAGCTCTCCGGCGTGCCGGGCGGCGAGGATCGCGCCGACGAAATCGAGCGGCTGGAACGCCGCCTCCAGGTCCTGCGCCAGGAAGTCTACGCGCGATTGACGCCCTGGCAGCGCGCCCTCGTGGCCCGCCACCCCAAGCGCCCCTACACTCTGGATTACATCGGGCTCCTGTTCACCGACTTCGTCGAGATCCACGGCGATCGGAAGTACGCCGACGATCCGGCCATCGTCGCGGGCTTCGCCATCTACAAGGGAGCGCCGGTGGCGCTCATCGGTCACCAGAAGGGGCGCGATACCCGTGAGAAGGTGCGCCGCAACTTCGGGATGCCGCGGCCCGAGGGCTACCGCAAGGCGGTGCGCGTCATGGAGCTGGCGGAAAAATTCCGACGGCCGCTGTTCACGTTCGTCGACACGCCGGGCGCCTATCCGGGCAAAGGCGCCGAGGAGCGGGGTCAGGCCGAGGCGATCGCGGTGAGCCTGCGCACCATGGCGCGCCTGAGCGTGCCGACGATCGTCACGGTGACGGGGGAAGGGGGAAGCGGCGGGGCCCTGGCGATCGCCATCGGCGACCGCATCCTGATGCTGGAGCACGCGGTCTACTCGGTGATCAGCCCCGAGGGATGTGCGGCGATTCTGTGGTCCGACCAGGGGAAGTCACGCGAGGCGGCGCGTGCCATGAGGATCACCGCACCGGACCTCAAGGAGCTGGAGATCATCGACGCCATCGTCCCCGAGCCGGCCGGCGGGGCCCAGGCGGACCCTGCGCGGCAGGCGCAGATCCTCGACGAGCACCTGATGGCCGCGCTCGAAGATCTCAGGATCGTGCCGTCTTCCGAGCTCGTCGAGACGCGCTACCAGAAGTTCCGGCGGATGGGGACCTTCGGCCAGGCGAAGTTCTTCTGACTCCCTGCTTGGACTCGTTCCACAGCTCCTCCATCAGCTGGCGGTGCTCCGGCGCGGGGGCGAGCCCCTTCTTCTTCAGCCCGTCCTCGATGTGGCGGAAGCGGCGCAGGAACTTGCGATTGCACTCCTGCAGGGCCCTTTCCGGATCGATGCCGGCCTGGCGGGCCAGGTTGACGAGGGTGAACAGGAGATCGCCGATCTCCTCCTGCACGGCCGCCTTCGCCCCGTGGCGCATGGCGCGGAGCAGTTCGCCCCTCTCCTCCTCGAGCTTCTCGAGGAGGCTGTCCCGATCGGGCCAGTCGAAGCCGACGCGCGCGGCCTTGGACGAGATGCGCAGCGCCTTGAGGAGCGCCGGCAGCTGCCTGGGGACGCCGGAGAACATCGAGGAGTCCCCCCTGGAGCGGCGCTCCTCCACCTTGATCTGCTCCCATTGTTTCAGCACCTGTTCGGACGTGTCGAGGCTTCCTTCACCGAAGACGTGCGGATGGCGTCTGATGATCTTGTCGCCGATGTCCCGCATGACGTCGTCGAGGTCGAAGGCGCCCTGCTCCTCCGCCACGCGCGCCTGAAACACGATCTGGAAGAGAAGGTCGCCGAGCTCCTCGCGGTGCGCGGCTGGCGTCCCGGAACTCATGGCGTCCAGCACCTCATGAGTCTCCTCGAGAAGGAACGTGGCGAGGCTCTCGAGCGTCTGCTCCCTGTCCCACGGACAGCCGCCCGGACCGCGCAGGCGATCCATGATCTGCTTGAGCCGATCCATCTCCGACACGCCGCCGCTCCCGAATCGCGGCGCATCTTAGCCCAGCCCATTCCGCGGGGCAACGGCTTGTGTTCCGCCGCACCGGGGTGCTACCATCGCGCGCCGCGCCGGCGAGAGGAGACGGTTCCACGACGATGGAAAGGAAGGACGAGAAGAAGCGGGAGGAGGTCCGGGTCATCGACCGCCGTACCTTCACGTCCGACGGTCAAAGGCGCACCCCGGACGCCCCCGTCGACGAGCCCATGAAGGAGGTCGCTCCCGGCGGCCGCGTCGCCACCGGCGAGATTCCCCGGGCTTCCGGGGCGCCGCCGTCCCGGGAGGACCAGGCGGCCTCGGCGCAGTTCGTGAACCTGGTCCGAAATCTTGCCGCCACCGCCGCCGCCAATCTCGGCGAGATGCCCAGTCCGTTCACCGGCCAGGTGGAAGTGGACCTCGACGGCGCGCGACAGGTCATCGAGCTCCTGTCGGCCCTGCAGCTCAAGACGCGAGGCAACCTCACGGCCGACGAAACGCGTCTGCTCGATTCTCTGCTCTACGACCTGAAGATGGCGGTGGTGAACCTCCAGAAAAAGAAGACGTCGAAGAGCTCGTGAGCCGACCGAAGGCGCCTCCCGCATGGCCGGGCGTCCACGCTGCATGACGCGGCGAGCAGGCCGTTGGCTGGCCCTGGCGTCGGGGCTGCTGGCGGCCGGGCTGGTCGTCGCGCCTCGAGCCCAGGAACCTGAAGTCATCGTCATCGATCCGAACCGGCCCCTGATCCAGGATCCGGGAACCGTGGCGCCGCCCGTCGAGAGCGGGCCGGCCGCCGTGCCGCTCGGCGCCGGCGGGTCTCCCCAGGACGGCGTCAACGCGCGCGAGGTGATCGCCGACCTGTGGTTCAAGCAGCGGGCGCTGGTGCGGCATGGAGAGACGGCGGAGGCGGCGCGCCAGATCGAAGCGGCCCTCGAGTTCATGCAGCGCGAAGGCCTGCGCGCCGCTCCCGAGATCGCCGGCGCGTTCCTCGCGGACGCGCGGAAGGATCTCGACGAGGGTCAATATCGCAAAGCCGAGGAGGGCTTCCGTCTCGCCGGGAGCTTCGATCCGTCCCTGACGGCGGCGCATTCGGGACTGGCGCTGGCCCTCCTCCGGGGCGATCGCGACCTGCGCGGCGCCGTGCGCCAGACCGGTTCGGCTCTCGCGGTCGCCATCGGGGACGTCGGCTCGATGTATCAGCGGGGCGGGAACGGGTTCCTCATCCTGTACCTCGCCCTCTGCTTCGGAACGTCGGCGGCGCTCCTCCTGATCTGTCTGAAGGCCGCGCCGTCGTTCTTTCACGACCTGCGGGAGCGGTTCCCGGGAATCCTGACGGAGGAATCGGCCCACCTGGTCGGCTGGGGAATCCTGGCCCTGCCCGTTCTGGTGTTCGGGCCGGTCGTCTGGCTGCTGGCGGCCTGGTCGGCCCTGATGTTCCCGTACCTGCGCAGGACCGAGAGGATGGTCACCCGCGTCGCCCTGATCCTCCTCCTCGCTGCGGGTCCGGCGGGCTGCCTGATGGAATGGGCGGCCGGGACCTCCGTCGATCCGGGAGCCCGGGCCCTCCTCCATTCGACCCGGGGCGGCTACGACCTGCAGGACGAGCAGGCCCTGCGAAAGCTCGCGTCGTCCCACCCGGATGACGCGATGTTCCCGTTCCTCCTCGGATCGATGCACCGCATGGCCGGGCGCTTTGACGAGGCGATGGCCATGTACCGCCGCGCGCTCGAGATCGACCCGCGGCACGCCCGTGCCATGGTGAACCTGGCGAACCTTCACACCCTGCGGCAGGAGTTCGCCATTGCGCAGGGTTTCTATCGGAAGGCGGGCGAGGCCGATCCCTCGCTCGCCATCGCGCACTACAACAGCCACCTGGCGCATCTCGAGGCGTTCCACCTGGAGTCGGCGGAACAGGAGCTGAAGGCGGCCCGCCGGGTCGACGAGGCGCTGGTCACCACACTCCTGGCCCAGGGCAACGAGGGCCGCGCCCGCAGGACGCCCATGGACGTCCGTTACGCATCCTCCGAGATCTGGAAGAGGGTGTTCGTGCTTCGCCTGGACGAGGGCCTGCGCGCCGCATGGGCGCGGGCGCTGCGGGCGCCTGGAACGCTCGCCGGCGGGACCGGCCTGGCCCTGACGCTGCTCCTGCCCGGGCTTCTCATCGCTCCGCGCGCGGCCACGACCCGGCGCTGCCGGCGCTGCGGCCGCGCCTTCTGCCGGCGCTGCCAGGTCCCCACCAAGCACCCCGATCACTGCTCCCAGTGCATGCACCTCTTCATCCTCCGCGACGGTCTGGCGCCGAACATCAAGACCCAGAAGATGGATCAGGTCGTGCGCCACCGCCGGCGGGTCTGGATCGGAGAGCGCCTGCTCAGTCTCGCCGTGCCCGGAGGCGGCCACGTGGTGGGGGGACGCACCCTGTTCGGCGCCCTCCTCCTGATCGTCTGGTGCGCGGCCTGGCTGAGCCTGCTGCTGCATGGCCAGCTCCTGGTTCCTTCCGGTGAGATCGGCGCCCCGGGAATCCTGTCGCTGGCGGTGCCGGGCATGGCGGCGGCTCTCGCGTGGCTTCTGGGCAACCTGTCGTCCCACGAATCGGTGCCGGAGTGATCCGCCATGGCGCTTAAGGGCACACTCAAGGACTTCAGCCTGGCCGACATCTTCCAGCTCATCGGCATCCAGAAGAAGACCGGCGTCCTGACACTCAAGAACGACAAGGAGGTCGTGACGGTGTCGTTCGTGGACGGCAGCGTCGTATCGGCCGACGCGCTGCACCGCAGGCTGGAGGACCGCCTCGGCACGGTGCTGGTCAAGTCGGGGCGCATCACGGAGGCGCAGCTCCAGTCGGCGCTGAAGGTCCAGAAGAGCACGCTCAAACGCATGGGCAGTATCCTGGTGGAGCAGAACTACATCGATCCGGAGGGTCTCCGTGACGCCCTGCATATTCAAATCAGCCAGATGGTCTACCGGCTGTTCCGCTGGCGGGACGGGGAATACGACTTCTCCCAGGAAGAGCGGGTCGACTACGACAAGGAATACGTCACCCCGATGTCGGCCGAGAGCATCCTGATGGAGGGGGCCCGCATCCTCGACGAATGGCCGATGATCGAAAAGGGCATCGGGTCCTTTTCCGCGGTCTTCCAGCGGGCCAACGTCGAAATCGCGGCGGGAGCGAAGGGAGGGACATCCGGGAAGGAGGATGAGGCGGCCCGGGGCGTGACGCTGAACGATCAGGAGGGCAAGGTGTACGGCCTGGTGGACGGCCGGCGCACGGTGCAGGAGATCATCGATCGCTGCGCGCTGAGCGAGTTCGACACCTGCCGGAATCTCTACGATCTGGTCAGCCGGGACCTCCTGGAGGAGGTGAAGGCAGCCCGACCGAAGGCCGCCGCTGCGCCCACGATCGCGCCCGAGGGGCGCGCGCCGCGGGTTCTGCCGCGGGCGCTCCTGGCCATCGGGTATCTCGTCCTCATCCTGGGGGCGGCCGGCCTTCTGGCCCGGCGGGTCCAGACGATCGCGACCGGCCTGCTTTCGAGCCGGGCCGCGGCTCCGTATCTCGCACCCTTGATTGGCATGCAGGAGGTGCAATCAATAAGCGATGCGATCGCCCGGAGCCGGATGCAGCGAATCGACTTCGCCATCCAGGTCTACTATCTGCTCAACCGCGGCTACCCGGAAAACCTGAAGTACCTGGTGACCGCTCACCTCCTCCGCCCCTCCGCCATCGTGGATCCCCTGGGGAGGTCCTTCGAGTACCAGGTGCTCCCGGGGGGTTATCGGATCGCATGTCCCGCTGCAGGGGCCGACGGAGCCACGATCGAGATCCTCACTTCTCCGGAGGCTCCCAAGGAATAGTTGTTCAAGCTATTGATATATAAAGTATTTGCACATGCAGTTTCTTATTACACAAACTTGACAATGATAGACTCAACATTTATACTCCGGCATGACTAACATCAAATCAGCACGACAGGGAGGTTGAGTATGAGCAAAATAATCGGCATCGATCTCGGGACGACCAACTCTGTGGTCGCCATCATGGAAGGCGGCAAACCGGTCGTCATTCCCAACGCCGAAGGATCACGGACCACCCCTTCGGTGGTGGCATTCACCGAAAAGAGCGAGCTTCTCGTCGGTCAGGTCGCCAAAAGGCAGGCGATCACCAACCCTGAGAACACGATCTTCTCCATCAAGCGCTTCATGGGACGGAGGATGGAGGAAGTCACGGAAGAGATGAAGATGGTCCCGTACCGCGTCGTGGCCGGACCCGCGAACGCGGTCCGCGTGCGCATCCGGGGCAAGGACCACAGCCCGGAGCAGATCTCCTCGTACATCCTCCAGAAAATGAAGCAATCGGCCGAGGACTACCTGGGCGAGAAAGTGACCCGCGCCGTGATCACCGTGCCGGCCTACTTCAACGACGCCCAGCGGCAGGCTACCAAGGACGCCGGTCGCATCGCCGGGTTCGAGGTCGAGCGCATCGTCAACGAGCCGACGGCGGCGGCGCTGGCGTACGGCCTGGACAAGAAGAAGGACGAGGTCATCGCGGTCTACGACTTTGGCGGTGGCACGTTCGATATCTCGATCCTGGAGGTCGGGGAAGGGATCGTCGAAGTCAAGTCGACGAACGGCGACACGCACCTCGGAGGTGACAACATCGATCAGCGCATCGTCGACTGGATCAACGCCGAGTTCAAGAAGGACCAGGGGATCGATCTCTCGAAGGACCGGATGGCACTGCAGCGCCTGAAGGAGACAGCCGAAAAGGCGAAATGCGAGTTGTCGACGGTGACCGAGACGGAGATCAACCTGCCGTTCATCACGGCGGACGCGAGCGGCCCGAAGCACCTGCAGATGAAGCTGTCACGGGCCCAGTTCGAGCGCCTCGCCGGCGATCTGTTCGAGCGGTCCCTGCCGCCCGTGGCGCAGGCCCTGAAGGACGCCGGGCTGAAGCCGTCCGACATCGACGAGGTCGTCCTCGTCGGCGGCTCCACCCGCATCCCGAAAATCCAGGAGCTCGTGCGGCAATACTTTGGGAAGGAGCCGCACCGCGGCGTCAATCCCGACGAGGTGGTGGCGATCGGCGCCGCGGTGCAGGCCGGAGTTCTGGGCGGCGAGGTCAAGGACCTCCTCCTCCTCGATGTCACGCCGCTGTCGCTCGGCATCGAGACTCTGGGCGGCGTCATGACACGGTTGATCGAGCGGAACACGACCATCCCCACTCGCAAGAGCGAGATCTTCTCGACGGCGGGTGACAATCAGACGAGCGTCGAAGTGCACGTCGTGCAGGGCGAGCGCGAGCTCGCCCGGGACAACCGGACGCTCGGCCGGTTCCACCTGATCGGCCTGCCGCCGGCTCCGCGCGGTGTCCCGCAGATCGAAGTCGCCTTCGACATCGACGCCAACGGCATCCTGAACGTCTCGGCCAAGGACACGGCGACCGGCAAGACGCAGAACATCACGATCACGTCCTCGTCGGGGTTGGGCAAGGAGGAGGTCGAGCGGATGGTGCGGGAGGCGCAGTCGCACGCCGAGGACGACAAGAAGCGGCGCGAGGTCGTGGACCTCCGCAACCAGGCCGACAGCCTCGCCTATAGCGTCGAGAAGCTGCTCAAGGAGAACCGCGATAAGCTGCCCGAGAGTGATGCGAAGTCGATCGAGGAGGCCGTAGCCGCGGCCCGCAAGGCGGCCGAGGGCGACGATGCCGGCGCCATCAAGCAGGCGCTGGAGCGGCTGACCCAGCTCAGCCACAAGCTGGCCGAGACGCTCTACAAGAAGACGGGGACCCCCGGCGGCGAGGCCGGGCCGGGAGGCCCCGCGCCCGGTGGGCCGCAGGCGGCCCCGGGCGGTGGATCGCCGGACGACGTGGTGGACGCGGAGTACACCGTAAAGCACTGAAACAAAAGATCAAGAGGAGGGTAGAGCAATGGCAATGGTTCGTTGGGAACCGTTCCGTGACCTGTTCTCGCTGCAGGAGCGGATGAACAGGCTGTTCGACGAGTCGTACCGCTCGCGCACCGGTACGGAAGACGACTGGGCCCTGGGCGGCTCCTGGGCGCCCGCGGTCGACATCTACGAGCGCGACGGCAACATCGTGCTGAAGGCGGAGCTGGCGGGCCTGGATCCGAAGGACGTCGACATCCGGGTCGAGAACAACGTGCTGACCGTGCGCGGCGAGCGCAAGTTCGAGAACGAGGTCAAGCGCGAGAACTTCCACCGCGTGGAGCGCTCGTACGGAACGTTCACCCGTTCGTTCACGCTCCCGAACGCGGTCGACACCGAGCGGATCAAGGCGGACTTCAAGGACGGCGTGCTGCAGGTAACCCTCCCCACGAGGGAAGAGGCGAAGCCCAAGCAGATCGCCATCAACGCCAGCAAGTGAAGCGCAAGGAAGGCGCGAAGGACAAAGCAAGGCCGCGAGCGGGTGGCGGCGCCGCCCGCTCCGGCCGCTCGGAGCCGCCGGCGACACCACGGGAGAAGGCCGTCGAGGCTGCGCGCGCGACGGCGCCGGCCCGCGCTCCGTCGACGCCGCCGGCTTCCGGCACCGCGAACGTGCGTCCGCTGCGCGACCGCATCCTCGTGCGCCGCGTCGAGGAGGCGGAGCAGGTCCGCGGCGGGATCATCATCCCCGACACCGCCAAGGAGAAGCCACAGGAAGCGGAGGTGGTCGCGGTCGGCTCCGGCCGCGTGCTCGAGGACGGGACGCGCGTGCCGCTCAGCCTGAAGGCGGGCGACAGGGTGCTGGTCGGCAAGTGGGCCGGCACCGAGGTGAAGATCGAGGGCACCGAGTACCTGATCCTCAAAGAGGACGAAGTACTAGGAATTCTCGGCTAAGGAATTCTCGGCCAGGCCAACGACCGGAGCCGAGAATTCCCAAAGTTAACTTTTTTGGGATTCGCCCCACAGCGAATCCGTCGGAGGCAACGAAGCGAATCCTATGGCCAAAGACATCGTCTATCGCGAGGACGCCCGCGCGGCGATCCTCAAGGGCGTCAACGCACTGGCCGACGCGGTGAAGGTCACCCTCGGCCCCAAGGGACGCAACGTGATCCTCGACAAGAAGTTCGGCTCGCCGACCATCACCAAGGACGGGGTCACGGTCGCCAAGGAGATCGACCTCAAGGACCCGATGGAGAACCTCGGCGCCCGCATGGTGCGCGAGGTCGCCTCGAAGACCAGCGACGTCGCCGGCGACGGCACGACCACGGCCACGGTCCTCGCCCAGTGCATCTTCCGCGAGGGCATCCGCCAGGTCACCTCCGGCGCCAACCCGATGGAGCTGAAGCTCGGCATCGAGAAGGCGGTCGGCGTGGTGGTGGACGAGCTGAAGAAGCTCAGCAAGCCGGTCAAGGGCAAGGCGATCGCCCAGGTGGGCACCATCTCGGCGAACAACGACGACACCATCGGCCAGATCATCGCCCAGGCCATGGAGAAGGTCGGCAAGGACGGCGTCATCACGGTCGAGGAGGCGAAGACCATGGAGACCACCCTCGAGGTGGTCGAAGGGATGCGCTTCGATCGCGGCTACCTGTCCCCCTACTTCGTGACGGACCCCGAGCGCATGGAGGCCGTGCTCGAGGACCCGTACATCCTGACCTACGAGAAGAAGATCTCGAGCATGAAGGACCTGCTCCCCATCCTGGAGAAGATCGCGCAGCAGGGCGCCCCGCTCATCATCATCGCGGAGGAGGTCGAGGGCGAGGCCCTGGCGACGCTGGTGGTCAACAAGCTGCGCGGGACGCTCAAGTGCGCGGCCGTGAAGGCCCCCGGTTACGGCGACCGCCGCAAGGCGATGCTCGAGGACATCGCGGTCCTCACCGGCGGCCGCGCCATCACGGAGGACCTCGGCATCAAGCTCGAGAACCTGCGGCTCGAAGACCTCGGCCGCGCCAAGAAGATCACCATCGACAAGGAGAACACGACCATCATCGAGGGCGGCGGCCAGACCCGCGACATCGAGGGCCGCGTCAAGCAGATCCGCACCCAGATCGACGAGACGACCTCCGACTACGACCGCGAGAAGCTGCAGGAGCGGCTGGCCAAGCTGGTGGGAGGAGTGGCCGTCATCAAGGTGGGCGCCGCCACCGAGACCGAGATGAAGGAGAAGAAGGCCCGGGTCGAGGACGCGATGCACGCGACCAAGGCCGCGGTCGAGGAGGGGATCGTCCCCGGCGGGGGCGTGGCCCTGCTGCGCTCCGCACCGGCGCTCGACAAGCTGCTCAACTCGAAGGAGATCAGCTCGGACCTTCGCAGCGGGGTCCAGATCATCCGCCGCGCGCTCGAGGAGCCGCTCCGCTGGATCGCGAACAACGCGGGCCAGGAAGGCAACATCGTGGTCGGCAAGGTCCGGGAGCTGCCGTCGGAGACCGGCTTCAACGCCGCGTCGGAGAAGTACGAGAACCTCACGGAGGCCGGCGTGATCGACCCGACCAAGGTGGTCCGCTTCGCGCTGCAGAATGCCGCCTCGATCGCGGCGCTCATGCTGACGACGGAGGCGGTGGTCGCCGAGATCCCGGAGAAGAAGAAGGAACCGCCGATGCCTCCCGGCGGAATGGACGACTATTGATCGCGTGATTTCGAAACCGTTTACGCCCCACGGCGGGCTGGGGTGTCCGCCGTGGGGCAAGCTGTCCCGGTGCCCGTACACACGAGCATCGGCAGAGGACGCTGCGGCGACAACTTTTTACCGGGCAGGCGCGTAAGTATCTGGCAGGGATGGTGTTTTCCGAGGAATCCCACGCCGGTCGACGGCCTCGAGAGCCCCCCTGCGGGAGCGCCATCGGTACGCTCCTTGCATCCTTTAAAGAGCACGTTCGGCCTGCCTCGCGATGGCGAGCTAGCCCTGGAGGTAGCAGTTCGATGAATACGCGGACCCGCACCTTTGCATCGTTCTTCACGGTGGCGATGGCGGCCATGCTGCTGGGGGCGGTGGTCACGACCCAGATCCGGCAGCCCGCGGCGGCGCTCGCGCGCGGGACGGACGCTGCCGCGCAGGCGACGGCCCCCCGGCCCCAGGGGCCGGTCACGCTGGACACGTTCCGCGACATCGCGCGGATGCAGACCAGCGGTGTCGTCAACATCAACACGAAGAAGATCGTGAAGGCCAGCCGGATGCGCGACCTCCGGGACTTCTTCGGCAACGACATGATGGAGCGCTTCTTCGGCGGCCCCCAGGCCCCGCCGCAGTCACAGACGCAGCAGAGCC